>JAYOZQ010000169.1:0-1504 GCA_038154225.1 Candidatus Pelagibacter sp. | reverse complement strand
AAGATATTTTTGAAAATAGATTTATGCACGTTGCAGAACTAAATAGAATGGGTGCTAAAATTTCAACAAATGGTAATAAAGCAAAAGTGAGTGGTAACATTAGATTTGAAGCAGCTGAATTGATGGCAACGGACTTAAGAGCTTCTGTCTCATTAATTTTAGCAGCATTAACTGCAAAAGGAAAATCGGTTATTAATAGAATTTATCATCTAGATCGAGGATACGAAAATATAGAAAAGAAATTGAAAAAAGTTGGAGCAAAAATTAGAAGAGTTAATTAATGGATAAGAAATATTTAGCAAAAATTATAGCTTCTGATAATGAAGGTTTACAAATGATTTCAGCATGTAGTGCTGGAGCTAAAGTAAAAGTGTCGGATATAAAATATCTAGCATCCAATAAAGTTTTCTTATTATCAATTGAGAGAACAAAAATTGAGACAGATCAAGAAGATAAGAAAATTAACAGTATTTGTAGGTTTGATTTTGTCGATAAAGTAAAATCTAAAAATATAGATCAAAAAAATGAGGATTTAGTTTTAGAATTGATCGCAATCGATTATCTAAAAAATAAAGATGATTATGAAATTAATTTAATTTTTAACAATAATGCCCACATTGCTTTGACTACAGAAACAATTGAAGTAAGACTAGAAGATCAAAACGAAATTAAAGACTAATGAAAATATTAAACGGTAACAGTAAAAATTTTGATAAAAATTTAGATAGTTTGCTTTTGCAAAGAAAGAAAAAAGTACAATCTAACTCAGTTTCAGTTTCAAGTATTATTAAAGATGTCAGAAAAAATGGAGACAAAGCTTTAGTAAAATATGAAAAAAGATTTAATAAAAATACTATAATTGTTCCTTCACAAAAACAGATTGCTAATTCAATAAAATCACTAGATAAAAAAGTAAAGCAAGCAATCGATATTGCTTACAATAGAATTTATAAATTTCACTCTCTTCAAAAATTTAAAAATATCTCTTACGTTGATAAATATAAAAACAAACTTGAGTATAAATATTTACCTTTAGAATCGGTTGCAATTTATGTACCTGGTTCAACTGCCTCCTATCCCTCAAGTGTATTAATGAATGCTATTCCAGCAATTGTTGCAGGAGTTAAAAGAATTGTGATGATTAATCCTGGGTTTAAAGGAAAACAAAATCCAGCAGTATTATATGCGGCTCGTAAATGTAAAATTAAAGAAATTTATTCAATCGGTGGACCATCAGCGATTGCAGCGGTTGCTTATGGAACAAAAAAAATAAATAAAGTTAATAAAATAGTGGGCCCTGGTAACGCTTATGTAGCTGCAGCTAAAAAAGAGGTTTTTGGTGATGTTGGAATTGAGGGAATGACCGCAGGCCCTTCTGAAGTCACTATAGTTTGTGATAAATTTTCAAATCCAGAATGGGTTGCAAGTGATTTAATTGGTCAAGCAGAACATGATAATCTTGCTCAATGTATTTTAATTTCAAAAGACAAATCTTTAATAGATA
>JAYOZQ010000168.1:0-1542 GCA_038154225.1 Candidatus Pelagibacter sp. | reverse complement strand
CTTCACCTGTCATTGCAACATCTCTTCTTACTGGAATTCCAGTAATTGATGAAACTATCGAAGTTACCATTCCAATTCCCGCAGATGGTCCATCTTTAGGGGTAGCGCCTTCTGGTACATGGATATGAAAATCTTTTTTTTCAAATAATGGAGGTATAATTCCATATTCTAAACATTTAGATCTCACAAAAGACTTTGCAGCTTTAACAGACTCTTGCATTACATCTCCAAGTTTTCCAGTAATTTGCATTCTACCTTTACCTGGCATTGTTACTGTTTCTATTTTAAGAATTTCTCCACCATACTCAGTCCATGCAAGCCCAGTAACAATCCCTACTCTGTTCTCTGCTTCTAGTTCACCAAATTTAAATTTAGCAATACCTAAAAAATCAGATAAATTTTTATTATTTATATTTACTTCCTTTTCTTCACCAGCAACTATTTTCTTAACTACTTTTCTTGCAAGTTTTGAAATTTCTCTTTCTAAGTTTCTTACTCCAGATTCTTTAGTATAACCTCTGATAACTTCTTTAATGATATCATCATCTAATTTCATCTCTTTATCTTTCACACCATTATCTTTGATTTGTTTAGGTAAAAGATATTTGTTAGCAATACTAATTTTTTCATCCTCTGTATATCCAGCAAGTCTTATTACTTCCATTCTATCTAAAAGTGGTGGAAGAATATTTAATGTATTTGCGGTAGTTACAAACATTACATCTGATAAATCATAATCAACTTCTAGGTAATGATCATTAAATGTAGTGTTCTGTTCTGGATCTAGGGCTTCTAATAAAGCAGATGATGGATCTCCTCTATAATCATTTCCAATTTTGTCTATTTCATCTAATAAAATAAGTGGATTTTTAGTTCCAGCTTTTTTCATCATTTGAATAATTTTTCCAGGTAAAGATCCGATATACGTTCTTCTATGACCTCTAATCTCAGCTTCATCCCTCATCCCACCAACTGACATTCTAACAAACTCCCTGTTGGTTGCTTTTGCAATTGATTTTCCTAATGAAGTTTTACCCACTCCTGGAGGTCCAACTAAACATAAAATTGGTCCTTTAATTTTTTCCATTCTTTTTTGAACAGCAAGAAATTCTATTATTCTTTCCTTAACTTTTTCTAATCCAAAATGATCTTTGTCTAAAATATTAAGAGCTTTTGTTAGATCAATATCTACTTCACTTTTCTTGTGCCATGGAAGTTCAGTCATCCAATCTAAATAATTTCTAACAACTGTAGCCTCTGCTGACATCGGGCTCATGTTTTTTAATTTTTTTAACTCTTGAAGACATTTTTTTTCGACTTCTTTAGGCATTTTAGCTTTTGTGATAGCTTTATTAAGACTAGTAGTTTCATCTTTACCGTCTTCAATTTCACCTAATTCTTTTTGAATAGCTTTTAACTGTTCATTTAAATAGTATTCTCTTTGAGTTTTTTCCATTTGAGTTTTAACTCTTCCTCTAATTCTCTTTTCAACCCCAATGATACTAGTTTCATTTTCCATTATTTTAATAATGGCATTTAATC
>JAYOZQ010000167.1:0-1563 GCA_038154225.1 Candidatus Pelagibacter sp. | reverse complement strand
AAGTCCATTCTTTCTCAAATGAAGCTAAAGCTTTAGAATACTTATAATCTGTAACGGCTCCTGTTTTTCTTCCAACTACATTATATAAAGCTGGACCAATATTATTTTTTCCACCCTTAACAATTGAGTGACATGCAGCACATTTTTTAAAAACTTTTTCGCCTAAAGCAATATCTCCCATTGCCATTAATGCGGCTATATCAATTTTTTCTTCTTCAGCTTGTTCTGTTGTTGATGATACCGTAGTAGCCTGTTCAATCTCTACAGCATACCCAGGAGTTTTTGGCTTTTCCACATGAAATATTACATTTGATAATTTACCTATTCCAATAACCAAAAGTGCAACCATTAATACTGCAGCTACTATTTTATTAATTTCAAAAGAATCCATTTTTCTAAATTTTATTTTTGAACATATATCACGATAAATTAAAAAATTACTAAAATTTAATGTATAAATTTGCCTCTATTACTATTTAATAGGTATAATATTTAATTAAATTATTAATGAAAACCTTAACGATTATACCATCACGATTGTCTGCTACTAGGCTACCTGGCAAACCTTTATTAAAAATAAACAATTTATCAATTATATCGCATGTATTTAAAAGAGCGCAGGAGGCAAATATTGGTGATGTTATCGTTGCAGCAGAGGATCAAGAAATAGTAGACGATGTAATTAAAAATGGAGGAAGAGCCATTTTAACTGGAAAAAATCACAAAACTGGAACAGATAGAATTTACGAAGCTTTTAAAAAATTAGAACTAAAAGATGTAGATTTGATAATGAATTTACAAGGTGACGAGCCAGCAATTAATATTGAGGATATTGTAAGTTTAAATAAAAAAATGGTTAGTAATCAATCTAAAATGGGTACTCTTGCTGCCAAAATCAAAGACCTTAAAGATCTAGATAATGAAAATATTGTAAAAGTTGTAACTAAGGAAAATTTAAATAAGGATCAGTTTTCGAAGGCAAATAATTTTTTAAGAAGATCATTAGAGGTAGAAAATATCTACCATCATATTGGCATTTATTGCTATTCAACTGAAACATTAAAAAAATTTGTAGAATTAAATCAATCAAAAAATGAAATTGAGAACAGACTAGAACAGTTGAGAGCATTAGATAATAATATTGAAATAAATGTTGCACTTTCAAATTCTTCTCCGATAGGAGTTGACACAGAAGAAGATTATCTAGCCTTAAAAAAAATTATGGAATATAAACTTTAATGGCAAAAATTTATTTTCAGGGTACTTTTGGAGCATACTCACATTTAGCTGCATTAGCAGTTGATCCAGATGCAGAAATAATCCCATGCAAAACATTTGATGATTGTTTTAATAAAGCAGGCCTTGAACCAGATTGTAAAATAATTATTCCTGAGTCTAATAGGATTACAGGAAATATAGGTATTGAATATTTAATTTTTAAACACAGACTTAATATATATAAAGAACATTTTCAAAAAATAGAGCATAATTTGCTAGGTCAGCCTGGTGCAAAGCTTAGTGATATAAAAGAAGTATATTCTCATGCACAAGGCTTGTCTCAAT
>JAYOZQ010000166.1:0-1563 GCA_038154225.1 Candidatus Pelagibacter sp. | reverse complement strand
ATTGAGACAAGCCTTGTGCATGAGAATATACTTCTTTTATATCACTAAGCTTTGCGCCAGGCTGACCTAGCAAATTATGCTCTATTTTTTGAAAATGTTCTTTATAGATATTTAGTCTGTGTTTAAAGATTAAATATTCAATACCAATATTTCCTGTAATCCTGTTAGATTCAGGAATAATTATTTTACAATCTGGTTCAAGACCTGCTTTATTAAAACAATCGTCAAAAGTTTTGCATGGAATTATTTCTGCATCCGGATCAACCGCTAATGCAGCTAGATGTGAATATGCTCCAAAAGTACCTTGAAAATAAATTTTTGCCATTAAGCTTTATATTCCATAATTTTTTTTAAGGCCAGATAATCTTCCTCTGTGTCAACTCCTATCGGAGAAGAATTTGAAAGTGCAACATTTATTTCAATATTATTATCTAATGCTCTCAACTGTTCTAGTCTGTTCTCAATTTCATTTTTTGATTGATTTAATTCTACAAATTTTTTTAATGTTTCAGTTGAATAGCAATAAATGCCAATATGATGGTAGATATTTTCTACCTCTAATGATCTTCTTAAAAAATTATTTGCCTTCGAAAACTGATCCTTATTTAAATTTTCCTTAGTTACAACTTTTACAATATTTTCATTATCTAGATCTTTAAGGTCTTTGATTTTGGCAGCAAGAGTACCCATTTTAGATTGATTGCTAACCATTTTTTTATTTAAGTTTATAATGTCCTCAATATTAATTGCTGGCTCGTCACCTTGTAAATTCATTATTAAATCTACATCTTTTAATTCTAATTTTTTAAATGCTTCATAAATTCTATCTGTTCCAGTTTTGTGATTTTTACCTGTTAAAATGGCTGAACCACCATTTTTGATTACATCATCTACTATTTCTTGATCCTCTGTTGCAACGACAACATCACCAATATTTGCTTCCTGCGCCCTTCTAAATACATGAGATATAATTGATAAATTGTTTATTTTTAATAAAGGTTTGCCAGGTAGCCTAGTAGCAGACAATCGTGATGGTATAATCGTTAAGGTTTTCATTAATAATTTAATTAAATATTATACCTATTAAATAGTAATAGAGGCAAATTTATACATTAAATTTTAGTAATTTTTTAATTTATCGTGATATATGTTCGAAAATAAATTTAGAAAAAATGGATTCTTTTGAAATTAATAAAATAGTAGCTGCTGTATTAATGGTTGCACTTTTAGTTATTGGTATAGGCAAATTATCAAATGTAATATTTCATGTGGAAAAACCAAAAACTCCTGGGTATGCAGTTGAGGTTGAACAAGCTACAACAGTATCATCATCTACAGAAAAAGCTGTAGAAGAAAAAATAGATATAGCCGCATTAATGGCGATGGGAGATATTGCTTTGGGTGAAAAAGTTTTTAAAAAATGTGCTGCTTGTCACTCTATTGTTAAAGGTGGAAAAAATAATATTGGTCCAGCTCTATACAATGTAGTTGGAAGAAAAACTGGAGCTGTTACAGATTATAAGTATTCTAAAGCTTTAGCTTCATTTGAGAAAGAATGGACTT
>JAYOZQ010000165.1:1376-1600 GCA_038154225.1 Candidatus Pelagibacter sp. | reverse complement strand
GAATAATGCCATCAAAAAGATATAAAAAGTTGCCTGAAAAAACAAAAGATTTAAATGCAGAGGTAATTGAAAAATTATTACCTGAAGTTAAAAAAAATTGTACTACTAAATTTGACGAGTCGTTAGATTTAAGTTTTCAAATAAACAACAAACAAAAAAAAAGCGAAGTTAATATAAGAACTGTTGTTAAAATACCTGGCGGAACTGGGAAAAAAGTTAAAGTT
>JAYOZQ010000165.1:0-1366 GCA_038154225.1 Candidatus Pelagibacter sp. | reverse complement strand
GTATAGAGGTAAAAGAATAATGGCTTCAAAAAGATATAAAAAATTGCCTGAAAAAACTAAAGACTTAAATGCAGAGTCTATTGAAAAATTATTACCTGAGCTTAAAAAGAATTGCACAACAAAATTTGACGAATCTTTGGATTTAAGTTTTCAAATAAATAACAAACAAAAAAAAAGTGAAGTTAATATTAGAACTGTTGTTAACTTACCTGGTGGAACTGGTAAAAAGGTTAAAGTTGCTGTAGTTTGTGAAGACAATAAAGCTCAAGAAGCTAAAGATGCAGGAGCAGACATTGTTGGAAGTGATGAATTTGTTGAAAAAATTAAAGGTGGTGAATTAAATTTTGAAAAATTAATTTGTACACCTGGTATGATGATTAAACTTTCGAAATTAGGTAAAGTATTAGGTCCAAAAGGATTGATGCCAAATCCAAAGCTTGGTTCTGTTTCTGAAAATATTAAAGAAGCAGTAACTAATGCTAAATCTGGTCAAGTTGAAATTAGAAATGATAAAGATGGTAACATTGGTGTTAGTATTGGAAAAAAATCATTTCATGATGATCAATTATTAAAAAACTTTCATGCAATTTTAGATGCTTTAGAGAAGGAAAAATCTAACAATACTCTAAAAGGTGATTTAATTAAAAATACTTTTGTAACTTCATCAATGGGTGTTTCATATAAAGTTAAATTAGGGAAGTCGATATAATCATGTTAACGAAAGAACAAAAAAAGAATTATATTTCAGAAATGACTACTCAGTTTGAGAATAGTAAAGCTGTAATGGTTACTCATTACCAAGGTTTAACGATGACTCAATTAGATGAGTTAAGAGCAAAAATGAGAGAGCATGGAATAATCTTCAAAATAACAAAAAATAGAATAACTAAATTAGCTTTAGAAAAAACTAAGTGTAAAGATTTATCAAATTTATTTACAGGTCCAACTGCAGTTGCATTTGGTGAAGACGCTATAATGTCAGCAAGAATTTTATCAAAATTTGCAAAAGATAACGAAAATTTAAAATTAATTGGCGGTATAATGGATAATGAGGTCTTAGATCAGGCTGGTGTCCAAAATGTTGCTAGTTTACCAACTTTAGACGAAGCGAGAGCAAATATTGTTGGTATTTTAAATGCTCCAGCATCAAAATTAGTGAGTATTTTGCTTGCATACTCGGAAAAAATGAGTAGTTTGTCGGCAGAAAATTCTGAAACACAACCCAAAGAGTAAATTATGCCTGACCTAAATAAAATTATTGAAGACCTTTCAAGTTTGACTGTTGCAGAAGCAGCAGAGTTATCAAAACAATTAGAAGAAAAATGGGGTGTAACTCCAATGGCAGCAGCAGCTCCAGCAGCAGCAG
>JAYOZQ010000164.1:0-1615 GCA_038154225.1 Candidatus Pelagibacter sp. | reverse complement strand
ATGACCAGGGTGAAGTGGAATACATTTTTGTTAACCCAATTTTTAGAAAAAAGGGTATTGCTACAAAACTATTGCAATTAGTAAAACAAAAGATTGGAAAAGAAATTATTCTTCAAGAACCTATAAGCCCGTTAGGTTCTAAATTATTAAATTCATTAAATAAATGGAAATAAATTTATTATTTTTTATTGCAGTTGTGCCAGCAATTATTTTGTTTGGTATAGCCAAATCAGGATTAGGAGGTTCTATAGCTCTTATTTCAATTCCATTAATGACCATAGCCATGCCTTTAACTGAAGCTTTGGGTATCATTTTACCAATCCTGATATTTTCAGATTTTATTGCTACTTACAAATACCGAAAAGAATTTGATTTAGGAACATTAAAATTAATCGTTCCCTTCGCAGCCTTAGGAATTGTTATTGGCTCTTTTACCTTTTCCTATTTTTCAGAGGATTTACTAAAATTTATAATTGGACTAATGGGTTTTCTTTTTGCCGGTCATTATTTTTTATTTAAAAAAAACAAAGAAGCAAAATCAGAAAAAAATTTAATTAAAGGAGGTATTTGTTCTACGATAGCAGGATTTACAAGTTTCTGTGTTCATGCTGGAGGAACTCCAACTAGTATTTATTTATTACCACTTAGAATGAGAAAAGAAATATATGTAGGAACGAGAATAATTTTCTTTACTTTTGTTAATTTAATTAAACTTCCTCTGTATATTAATTTATCTATGACTAACCTTGAAACTTTTAAACAATCAGTAATTTTATTTCCGGTTGCTTTATTAGGTATTTTAATTGGATACAAACTTCTTAAAATTATTGAGGAAAAATTATTTTATAATATTTTATATGCTTTAATTTTTGTTACTAGCACTAAACTCTTATATGATTTTTTAATATGAAAAAAACTTTTAAACCAAGATTAAAAGCTAGGTTAAGAAAAAATAGACAAGTCTTAAATAAGAATATTGATAATTTTTTTGGCTGGGTTAAAGGTGCAAAATTAGTCGAACTTAAAGAATGTAATGTAGAAGAAGATCCTGTAAGACCAGAATTAGATAATAAGTTTAGAACTGGTTTTGGTAGAAAAATTTATGGTGTTGAGTATCAAGGTGAAATTCATGCTGTAATGTGTTTTGCTTATACTAATGAAATTCCTAAAAGTGTTGATGAACTTGAAAAATTAAGCACTGATGCTTTTTTACAGAGTGCGATGAGAGATCAAAGTGGAGGTCAAATTGCAATCGCATACACTGTATGGTCAAAGAAGAAAGGTGGAGGAAAATTAATTGTAAAAGAGGTGTTTAAAAAAATTAAAAAATCCAATCATTTAAATAGATTGATAACACTTTCTCCTCTCACTGAAATGGCAACTGATTTCCACACTAGAAATGGAGCTAAATTAATTCAAATTAATGAAACTACTCAAAATTTTGAATATAACGTCTTGTAAACGATGAAGCTAAAAAAGTTATTTATCCTAATATTTTGTACTTTATTTATTTTACCCTATTCTATGGTTATGGCTAATGAGGAAGCAAAATATGAAGTCATTGATAAAAATGAAATTTATGAGATTAGAAAGTATTCAGATCGTTTAGCGGTTG
>JAYOZQ010000163.1:0-1623 GCA_038154225.1 Candidatus Pelagibacter sp. | reverse complement strand
AAAGCACCTTGTTGAAATACCATTCCTCTTTCAACACCAGGTCCATTTATCTCATTATTTCCTAAGGTAATTTGACCTGAAGTGGGTCTTAAAAATCCAGCAGTAATGTTTAGTAAAGTTGTTTTCCCACATCCAGAGGGACCAAGAACTGTTAAAAGCTCTCCTTTTTTTAAAGTAAAGTTTACGTCTTTTAAAGCATGAACAGTTTCTCCTTTAGGAGTTTTAAAAATCATGTTTAGATTTTGAGAAACCAAATCACTCATAAGAATATATTATATTAGAATATTTTAAAAAAATAGGCACCAACTATTTCTAATTGGCGCCTATTAAAATTTATTTTACGCTCTAAAATTATAGAGGTAAAAAGCTTGTATCAACTGCTCCGTCTGGAGTTCCCATTCCTTTTAAGAAACCAGCAAGGTTTCCAGAAGTCATAGATTGTTCAGTTTCTGAAGGTGTTAGAAATTTAAATCCACCGATTGTTTCTTTCATATCACCAAGTTTCATTTCAGCGTCTTTTGCTATTACGTTCATATCTGATTTACCAGCAGCGTATCTAGCGTTAGCTTCGTGAGTTACTTCGATGAAAGTTCTTAACATTCCTGGATTTTCTTTCATGAACTTGTCAGTTACAGATGTAATATCTATACCTAAGATACCAGCATCTCTAGCTTCTTGAACTGTTAACAGTCTTGATCCAACTGCAGTTGCAGCTTTGATAGAGTTACCACCAAATAGACAAGCCATTACAACGTCACCACTTACTAAAGCAGCAGCACCTTCTTCTGGGTCCATTTGAATAACATCCATTTTAGATCTGTCAGCACCAACAACTTTCATACTTTCGTCAAAAACGTATTCAGCCATTGTTCCTAGTGGAACAGCAACTTTTTTACCTTCTAACTCAGAACCATTTGCTTTTGTAATTCCAGAAGCATTAGATGTAACACAAGTTGTTCCACCCATTCCGTATTCCATAGCAATGTCTACAAGTTTTAAAGGAGCTTTTGATTTAACAGCATTAATGAAAGGTACTAAACCTTGTGAGTAAGAAATATCAATATCTCCTGCTAACATAGCATCAGTCATTGCACCACCGTTTGAAAAGTTAGTCCATTTAACTGGAACACCTAGTGCTTTTTCGTAAATACCTTTTACTTTATCTTCTTGGTTTGGCGTTGGCCATTCTAGAAAGAATGCAACTCTAACTTCTTTAGCAGCTGAATTTGCAACTGACATAGAAAGATTAAGAGCAACGATTGATCCAAGAATAAAACTTAATATTTTTTTCATTATTGTCCTCTTGTTAATTTAATTAAATTATCCTCATTAAAATTCAAAATTTGATTGATGTAAAACAAAAAAATAACGTTATACAATCAAAAGTTGTATTGAGAATAATTATATTTATTTCTATTTATTTTTGTCTATAGAGGCCCTAGATTTAGAATTACAAAATTAAAATAATATAAAGAGAGAAACTTTTATGAGCTCAGAAAATAGAACTTCAGTACCAAATTCACTAAATGAACATTGGATGCCGTTTACATCTAATAAAGATTTTAAAGAAAACCCAAGGTTAATTACTGAAGCTAAAGGCGTTTATTTAAAAACTCACCATGG
>JAYOZQ010000162.1:0-1657 GCA_038154225.1 Candidatus Pelagibacter sp. | reverse complement strand
ATTAATATGATTTGTAGAGGTGTAAATAATTTTATTGAAAAAGATCCTGTAAAAGTTTTGTCAGGTTTAATTAAAAGAATTAACAAAGAGGTAAAAATAGATACTATTAATAATCAAGGAGATATTGAAGGTTTAAAAATATGAGCAATTTAGAAAAAAAAAATATCATTGTTACTGGTGCATCAGGTGGAATAGGTAATGCAATAATAAAAAAACTAAGTGAAGCAGGAGCAAATATTTTAGCTTCAGGAACTAGAATTGAAAAATTAGAAGAACTAAAAAAAAATTTTGAAGGTTTAAAGATATTAAAATTTGATATTTCTCAAAGTGATAAAATCGAAGAATTTATTGAAAATGCTACAAATGAATTAGGTGGCGGTTTAGATGGTATAGTTAATAACGCAGGAATAACCCAAGATAATCTTGCAATTAGAATGAGTTTGGATGAATGGCAAAAAGTTATAAATATAAATCTCACCTCAACTTTCTTAATGAGTAAATTTGCTATTAAAAAAATGCTTAAAAATAAATCTGGAAAAATTGTTAATATTACTTCAGTTGTTGGTCACACAGGAAATTTAGGACAAGCTAACTACACAGCGTCAAAAGCAGGAATAGTCGCTATGTCAAAAAGTCTTGCAATAGAATATGCTAAAAAAAACATCAATATAAATTGTATTTCACCAGGATTTATTAAAACAGCTATGACAGATAAGATTGATGATAAATTTAAAGAGGTTATCGTATCAAAAATACCTTCAGCTCGTCTTGGTGAGCCAGATGATATTGCAAATGCTGTATTATTTTTAAGTTCAGATCAGTCTAATTATATCAATGGAGAAACATTACATGTTAATGGGGGCATGTATATGGCTTGACAAAATAGCTTTTTAAACTATTAAGAATTTATAACAAAAAGGATCAATATGTCAGAAGACGTTTCAAGCAAAGTAAAAAAAATTGTAGCTGATCACTTAGGTATCGACGAAGCAAAAGTAACAGAAGAATCTAGTTTTATAGATGATTTGGGTGCTGACAGCTTAGATACAGTAGAATTAGTGATGGCTTTTGAAGAAGAATTTGGATCTGAAATTTCAGATAGCGAAGCTGAGAAAATTTTAACTGTTGGAGATGCAGTTAAGTTTATCGAAGGAAAAGCGAACTAATATTTTAAATGCCCTCAGAAAATGATGGCGTAATGATTGTTTTATCCTCTCCATCTGGGGCGGGTAAAACCACATTAGTAAAAATGTTATCAAAAATAGATAACTACGAAATCTCTATTTCACATACAACCCGTCAACCAAGACTCAATGAAGAAAATAATAAAGACTATTATTTTGTAAAAGAAGACGAGTTCAAAAGATTAATTAATAATCAAGAATTTCTTGAATATGCAAAAGTATTTAATAATTTTTATGGAACAACTAGAACACCTGTTATTGATAAATTAAATAAAGGTAAAAATGTTTTATTCGATATTGATTGGCAAGGTGCAGACCAGATTAAAAATAAGAAGTTAGATTACAAGCTAATAACATTTTTTATTTTACCTCCAAGTAAAGAAGTTTTATTTGAAAGACTGTCGAATAGAGATATGAAAGATAAACTAATTGCAGATGAGAGAATGAAGCAATTTGGGAGAGATGTACTACAT
>JAYOZQ010000161.1:0-1671 GCA_038154225.1 Candidatus Pelagibacter sp. | reverse complement strand
GTGTTCCATTAGTTGTTAGACTTGCTGGAACAAATTTTAAAGAAGGAAAAGAAATATTAGATAACTCAGGTTTAAAGTTAATATCTGCTGAAAATTTAGATGATGCAGCAAAAAAGATTGTAGAGGCAATTAAGTAAAATGTCTGTTTTAGTAAACAAAAACACAAAAGTAATCTGTCAAGGTTTTACAGGTGCGCATGGTACTTTTCACTCTGAACAAGCCATTAAATATGGAACTAATTTAGTTGGTGGAGTAACTCCTAAAAAGGGTGGTCAAAAACATCTAGATAGACCTGTTTTTAATAGCGTTATTGAAGCAAAGGATAGTGTTGGCGCAGACGCGACAATGATTTATGTTCCTGCTAAATTTGCTGCTGCTGCTATCATTGAAGCAATTGATGCATCTGTAGAATTAATAGTTTGTATTACTGAAGGTATTCCAGTTCAGGATATGCTTAAAGTAAGACAAAAATTAAATGGCTCAAAGAGCAGATTGATTGGACCAAATTGCCCAGGAATAATTACACCAGATGAGTGCAAAATTGGAATTATGCCAGGAAATATTCACAAAAGAGGATCGGTAGGAATTGTATCAAGATCAGGAACACTTACTTACGAGGCGGTTGCACAAACAACTGAAAATGGTTTAGGTCAATCAACTTGTATTGGTATTGGAGGTGATCCGATTAATGGAACAAACTTTATCGATTGCTTAGATTTATTTTTAAACGATGAAGAAACAGAATCTATTTTAATGATAGGAGAAATCGGAGGTACAGCAGAAGAGGAAGCTGCTGAATTCGTCAAAAATCATAAAATCAAAAAACCAATAGTTGGGTTTATTGCAGGAATTACAGCTCCCCCAGGAAGAAGAATGGGGCATGCAGGAGCTATTATTTCTGGTGGAAAAGGTGGTGCTGAGGATAAAATTAAGAAAATGGAAGAATCTGGTATTACAGTCGCAAAATCGCCTTCAATAATTGGAAAAACTTTATTTAATAAATTGTCAAATTGAAAAATAATAATAGAGCATTATATTAAATAAATAGATGTCATCATCAAAAAATCTTGAATTCGAAAAAACTTCATTTTTAAACAAATCAAATAGTGCATTTATTGAGCGAATGTATCTTAAGTTTATAAACAAGGAGGCAGACTTACCAGAAAGTTGGAAGGATTATTTTGAAGGAATTGGGGATGAGCTTAATATTGTTGCAAAAGAAATTAATGGACCTTCATGGGGGCCTAAAAAAAATAAAGTTGATATAGACGAACTTCAAAAGAAAATTGATCAAAAAGAAAACAATTTAGAAAACAAATTAGTAGATAGATCAGAGAAATTTAATTATCAATTACTAGCAAATTCTAACAAAGACTCCATTAGCGCTGTTTCTCTTATTCGTGCCTATAGGTTAAGAGGACATTTGTTGGCTAATCTTGATCCGTTAGGAATGAGAGAGTCAGATTACTTAGATGAGTTGCATCCAGAGTTTTATGGATTCAAAAAAGAGAATTATGATAAAAAAATATTCTTGAATGGAGTGATCAATAGAAAAGATGCCACTATAAAAGAAATATTAAAATTTTTGAAAAAAACCTATTGTGGGAATGTAGGTTATGAATTTATGCATATTTCTAATCCAGATGAAAGAAAATGGTTTAGAGATAGAAT
>JAYOZQ010000160.1:0-1672 GCA_038154225.1 Candidatus Pelagibacter sp. | reverse complement strand
TTAAAACTAATAACAAAATTAAATTTAATCTTCTTTATGATAAAAATAGAAGTCTACAAAAAAAAATTAAAATTGAACAAATAAGAAAAGAAACAAGTTAGATTTAATGAATAAATTTAATCCAATTATAATAGTTGCTTTAGTTTTATTTGCAGGATTTTTTGCATTTAAATTAATGTCATTCTTCGGTTGCTATGTTCGTATCGAGAATTTTGATAAGTGTTTGAAGTTAACTGCTTGGTAAAGAAAGAAGTGGTGCCCCCGCACGGATTCGAACCGCGGACCTATTGATTACAAATCAATTGCTCTACCAACTGAGCTACAAGGGCATGCGCAATAACTATTAATTATTTGTTAAATAATCAACTCTTTTTTTTTAAATAACTAAGGTGATGAAAAACAATAGCTGCACTATTAGATATATTTAAACTTTCTATATCTTCACTCATATCTATTTTAACAAAGAAATCAGCATATTTACCAGTGTGCTCTCTCATACCAAATCCTTCTGATCCAAAGAGAAGAACATTTTTTCCTTCCCATTTTACTTCTGTAAAATCCTTATCTCCTCTAGCATCAAAACCATAAACCCAAAAATTTCTTTCTCTTAAATTTTTAAGCGTTGAATTGATATTAGATACTTGAAAAATATTTAAATGTTCCATGCAGCCACTAGCAGATTTGTACATAAGCTTACTATCTTTTGGAAAATGTCTTTCTTTAATAATCAAACCATCAATTTTAAATGATGCAGCACTTCTAATTAATGAACCAATATTTCTTGGATCAGTTACTTCATCAAGACAAACAAAAGTACAGTTCTTTTTTTCTTTTATATATTCTTTTAAATCAGGTTGATCTAAATGTTCAACTTCTGCAACATAACCTCCATGCATTAATTGTTCTTTAGATGTGTATTTGTCTAATTCTTTTTTAGATTTAAAATAAACTTTAACGTCCTCTAAAACATTTTTTCTTGGGTTTTTTCTGTGAATATTTTTCTTAGCATCTTCAGTTAAAAACACTCTTAAAACTTTTCGATCAGGATTTCTAAGCGCTTCGATTACAGCATGTTGACCAGCAATGAAAAAAGATGATTTATTCATAAATTTTATTGAGTTTTACACGTTTTTTTGAATATTTATCTATTAAATCACGTGTTGCATTTGAATAAATAAAATATATAAAACGCATGTTGTTTGAAGCTTTATTGAACAGGGGACACTTCCCCAGAGGAGGGGTTCCAGAGCGGTCAAATGGGGCGGGCTGTAAACCCGTTGACTTCGGTCTTCGAAAGTTCGAATCTTTCCCCCTCCACCATTCAATAGAACTTTAGGTGATATGGAGTGTTACTCTTGGGGTTGTGCGGGTGTAGTTCAATGGTAGAACGCTAGCCTTCCAAGCTGGATGTAAGGGTTCGATTCCCTTTACCCGCTCCAAGAAAAAAAAATTATTAATGAAAACAAAAACTGAGGTAAAAAAGTAATGTCAAAAGAAAAGTTTGTTAGAAGTAAACCCCACTGTAACATTGGGACTATTGGTCATGTCGACCATGGTAAAACAACTCTTACTGCAGCTATCACAATCACTTTAGCAGAAGCAGGTGGAGCAGCAGCAGTAGCTTACGATCAAATCGATAAAGCTCCTGAAGAAAAAGAAAGAGGAATTACAA
>JAYOZQ010000159.1:0-1681 GCA_038154225.1 Candidatus Pelagibacter sp. | reverse complement strand
TTATTCCTTTAATAGCAGGAACTTCTTTTATAGCGTTTATAGCAATGCTTGTTGCAGTTCCCATAGGCTTATTTTCAGGAATATATATGGCTGAGTATGCATCTGTTAAAGTCAGAAGGTTTTCTAAACCGATTATTGAAATTTTAGCTGGAATACCAACTGTAGTTTATGGTTTTTTTGCCGCTTTAACTGTTGGTCCATTTTTCAGACAACTAGGTGAAAATTTTGGATTAACTGTTTCCTCTGAAAGTGCTTTAGCAGCAGGCCTAATAATGGGAATAATGATCATCCCTTATATCTCTTCATTATCAGATGATGTTATTAATTCAGTTCCACAATCATTAAGAGACGGTTCCTATGCTATCGGAGCAACAAAATCTGAAACTATTAAAAAAGTTGTAATACCAGCTGCTCTACCTGGAATAATAGGATCAGTTTTATTGGCTGTATCAAGAGCTATTGGTGAAACTATGATTGTTGTAATGGCCGCAGGTCTAGCTGCAAATCTTACCATCAACCCTTTAGAGTCAACTACCACGATCACAACACAAATCGTAATGATACTAGTTGGAGATCAAGAATTTGACAGTCCAAAAACTCAATCTGCATTTGCTTTGGGTTTAACATTATTTATTGCAACATTAATCCTAAATTTTATAGCTCAAAGAGCTGTGAAGAAATATCGTGAAAAATATGACTAAAGAAGATCGTCTAAAAAAGAGACATAGTGCTGAAAAAAGATTTAAATTTTATGGTCTTGCCTCAATCTTTTTTGCCTTATTATTTGTATTAATTTTAGTAAATAACATTTTCTCCAAAGGAAGTTCTGCATTTATGAAAACTGCCATTAAAGCAGAGGTTTTCTTTGACCCAGAATTACTCGAAATTAAAAATGGAGCAAGTAAAGATCAAATATTAGATGCAGATTTTTATGATATTACAATAGAATCCCTTCTAAGAGTATATCCTTCTAAAAATCTAGATGAGGAAAATGGTTTAATTGATCTTTTTACTACTGATGCAGAAATTGAAATTAAAAAAGCTTTTTTAGAAGATAATACCTTAGTAGGTAAAAAAATTATTTTAGAAATAACTGCTTCTGATGACATTGATCAATTACATAAAGGAAACTATCCTAGAGATTTGCCAGAAGACAGAAGAAGAATTTCAAATATTCAATTAAAAATATATGATAATTTAGTTGAGAATAAAAAGATTGTAAAAAATTTTAATAATTATTTTTTTAATAATGGTGATTCAAGAGATCCTGAGTTAGCTGGTATTGGTGGAGCTTTAGTTGGTTCTTTTTATAGTATTTTAATTTGCTTATTGCTTGCATTTCCTGTTGCAGTTCTTGCTTCAATTTACCTGGAAGAATTTGCACCAAAAAATAAGATTACAGATTTTATAGAAATTAATATTAATAATTTAGCTGCAGTACCTTCTATTGTTTATGGTTTGCTAGCATTACAAATACTTTTAGCTAGTTTACAGATGCCTCGATCTACTCCTTTAGTAGCAGGTATTACTCTTGCATTAATGACTTTACCAAGAATTATAATTCCCTGTAGAGCATCTTTAAAAGCCGTCCCACCTTCCATAAGAGAAGGGGCTTTAGCAGTGGGTGCCTCTAAATTTCAATCAGTTTTTCATCATGTTGTTCCATTAGCTTTACCAGGAA
>JAYOZQ010000158.1:0-1738 GCA_038154225.1 Candidatus Pelagibacter sp. | reverse complement strand
TTTTTTAATAAAGATCATGGTTTTAAAAATGCAAAACTTACAGCCTTTGGAATGACTAAAAAATCAGAACATAGTGCTGAAAATGACCCAATGTTAGCATCATTAATTAATTCAAAAAGTTCTTCTGTTTGTTTATTTGGAAAATCTTGGGATTTTCAAGTTGATGTAGCGCTTGGAATATCGAATGAAGAAAATTTAGAAAATATTAGTGAGAGTGCAAAACATATCGTTGGTTCAGGTAAAGAATTTATGTTTGATGCAGAACATTTCTTTGATGGATATAAATCTAATCCTGAATATGCATTAAACTGCTTAAAAGCTGCATACGATCAAGGGGCTAGATGGATTGTTTTATGTGATACCAATGGTGGAACTCTTCCACACGAAGTATCTAAAATTGTATCTGAGATTACAAAACATATCCCTGGAGAAAATTTAGGGATCCACGCTCATAATGATACAGAAAATGCAGTAGCAAATAGTTTAGCTGCAGTTCAAGCTGGAGTTAGACAGATTCAAGGAACTATTAATGGACTAGGGGAGAGATGTGGTAATGCAAATTTAATGTCTTTGATCCCATCTTTATTTCTAAAAAAAGATTTTAGTGAAAAATTTGAATTAAATATAAAGCGAGAAAACTTAAAAAACTTAACTCAGTGCTCAAGATTATTAGATGAATTGTTGAATAGAAAACCTAATAAACATTTACCTTATGTGGGTGCTTCTGCTTTTTCACATAAAGGAGGTATGCATGTATCAGCAGTTCAAAAGGATCCAAAAACATACGAACATATTGACCCTGAAGAAGTAGGTAATTCAAGAAACATCGTAGTTTCAGATCAAGCTGGTCAATCTAATATAATGTCTAGATTAAAATCAATCGGTATCCAGATTGAAAAAAATGACCCGAAGATTAAAAAACTTTTGAGCGAAGTTAAAGACAGAGAATTTATTGGCTATAGTTATGATGGAGCTGATGCTTCATTTGAATTGTTAGCTAGAAGATTAATGGGTGATATTCCAAGATATATTTTAATTAATGAATATGATGTAACAGTCAAAAAAGATAATACAGGTGAAATCATTTCAGTTGCAAAAGCACAATTAGAAGTTGATGGTCAAAAAATATTATGTGAGGGCCAAGGAAATGGACCTGTCAATGCACTTGATAATGCGATTAGAAAAAATGTAAATAAACTTGCAAAATACTCAGAATATTTAAAAGACTTAAAATTAGTTGATTATAAAGTAAGAATTTTAAATACGGGTACTGAAGCGGTAACTAGAGTTTCAATTGAAAGTACAGATTCTAAAGGTGTTAACTGGTTCACTATAGGAGTTTCACCAAATATAATTGATGCATCATTCAAAGCATTAGTCGACAGTTTAGATTATAAGTTATTTAAAGATAAGGCTCCAGCTAGCTTGTAAGTATTATATTAATAATAATGTCAGCAAATAATATTACTTTCATTTTACATAAGCCTCAACTATCAGAAAATATTGGTGCATGTGCAAGAGGAATGAAGAATTTTAATTTTCAAAAACTATCCGTTATTGATCCAAAGCCTATTTTTCCAAATGATAAAATTTTAGCAACATCTGTTGGGGCTAAAAATATTATTAATAAAAGTAAAGTATTTGATCATCTAGAACCTGCATTAAAAAATATTGATTATGTCATTGCAACATCTGCAAGATTTAGAAACAAAAATATTAAACACATTCAATTAGAAGA
>JAYOZQ010000157.1:0-1774 GCA_038154225.1 Candidatus Pelagibacter sp. | reverse complement strand
TTATGAAAGCTGTAGAAATTAAAAAAACTGGTGGACCTGAAGTTTTAGAACTTAAAGATATTACTTTAGATAAACCAGGTCCTGATCAAGTAACAATAGAACAAAAAGCTATTGGACTAAATTATATTGATACTTATCACAGATCAGGTTTGTACCCATTAAACTTACCAATTGGTCTAGGTTTAGAAGGCGCAGGTATTATTACTGATGTTGGAGAAAACGTAAAAGACTTTAAAGTCGGTGATAAAATATCTTATGCAGGTATTCCATTAGGATCTTATTCAACACATAGAAATTACCCAACAAAAAATCTAGTGAAAGTGCCAGATGGTATTGATTTAGAAGTTGCTGCAACTTTAATGACAAAAGGTTTAACTACATTTTATCTATTACATAAAACATTTCCTGTAAAATCAGGACAAACAATTCTATTCCATGCAGCTGCAGGAGGAGTTGGTCAAATATTTGGTCAGTGGGCTAAAAGTTTAGGCTGCACAGTTATAGGAACTGTTGGATCCGATGAAAAGATAAGTATAGCAAAAGAAAATGGTTACGATCATGTAATCAATTATAATAAAGAGGATTTTGCAAAAAAAGTTTTAGAGATTACAGACGGTAAAGGTGTTCCAGTTGTGTACGATGGTGTTGGTAAAGATACTTTAGATGGCTCTATTGAATGTTTAGCAGTTAGAGGAATGATGGTTTCATTTGGAAATGCATCAGGCCCTTTATCTGATATTAATGTTCCTAAAATGCTTCAGCCAAAAGGCTTGTATCTTGTAAGACCTGCAATGCAACAATACCTGTCGACTAAAGAAGAGCTTGATGAAGCTTCAAAGATAATGTTTGAAAAAATTAGCTCTGGAAAAGTAAAAATTAATATATTTAAAAAATATAAATTAGATCAAGTTATTGAAGCTCATAAAGATTTAGAGGGTAGAAAAATTTTAGGCCCTGCAGTTATACTTCCTTAATCAAGCTTTACGTCCATATCAGACATATGCAATTTAAGTGCATTGGTTGAAATATGAATTTCTCTAATAAAAAAAAGTATAGATATAATCATTGATAAACAACAAGAGCCAAAAATTAATCTGGCAATAAAAACTTCATTTAAATATAGGCCTAACACAGTTAACATATTGAACAAAAAACCAAATGCAGCAAACATGATTGTCCAACGTAGTAGTGTGATCCGTCCACTTAAATTGATGAATTGTTTTTTCCATTCATGGGGAATGTGATTTTCATAAACATGTTCATCATGAAGTTCTCTAATCAACATGCTTAAAGAATGAAATCTGTTGCTATATACGCTCATTAAGAGAGGAATAGCTGGAAACATAAGGGCTGTAACTGTGTAATCTATATTCATGCGAATCAGTTTGATTATGAATCTAGCCTTTGTTATTTACAAGTAAATTATGAACCAAATAAAGTTATTTATTGAGCTTACAAGATTAAAAAGACCAATTGGCTTTATGCTATTATTTTGGCCATGCTTATGGGGGCTTACTATTGTTTATGATTTTAATTCAGATTTAAAAATATATTTTTTTTATTCTGCACTTTTTCTTTCTGGCTCAATCCTTATGCGATCAGCTGGGTGTATAGTTAATGATATAGCAGATAAAAATTTTGATAAAAAAGTTGAGAGAACAAAAAATAGACCCATCGCCTCAGGAAAAGTGTCTATAAAACTTGCATCCACTTACGCTCTATTTTTATGTGCTATTGCTTTTTTAGTATTAATTAACTTTAATAATTTTACAAT
>JAYOZQ010000156.1:0-1780 GCA_038154225.1 Candidatus Pelagibacter sp. | reverse complement strand
ACTTTTAAAGGAAAATTTTCATCTAATTTTCCTTTGATAACTTCATCAGAAGCTTTGATAATTGCCTTTGAGATTTTATTGGTAATTAATTTATCTTTAGCATGAACAATAGCAGCTGATCTTTTAATTATAGCTATAGATTTAATTATCGAAATATTTACTAGTATTTTACCAATATTGAAAAATTTGTTAGATCGTTGAGTGGATGCTCCCCAATATTTATCATTGGGAACATTTACACTTCCAATACTGTCGAATTCTTTTCTTAATTTCATTGATTAATTTGTAAGTAATAAATATTTATAACATACAATAATTTAAAAAAAACTTACAGGAGCAAAATGTCGAATTTTAGTAAAGTTGGAACTTTTATGAAAACTTTTGGCCAAGAGGTCAAAACAAAACCTTCATTTAGTAGTGATAAAATCAATAAATTAAGAATAGATCTAATAAAAGAAGAATTAGAAGAACTTCAAGAAGCAATGAAAAACAATGATTTATTAGAAGTGGCTGATGCTCTTACAGATATTTTGTATGTAACATATGGAGCAGGTCATGCTTTTGGTATTGATTTAGACACATGTTTTGATGAAGTTCAAAATTCTAATATGAGTAAATTGGGAGAAAATGGAGAACCGATTTATAATGAGTCAGGAAAAGTAATGAAAGGGCCCAATTATTTTAAACCTGATTTGTCGAAATTTGTCTCTTAGATTTCTAATTTAAAATCAATAGCGTTGGCACTATGAGTTATACTTCCAACAGATATTCTATCTATTCCTGTTTTAGAAACTTCCTTAACTGTTTTTAAATTAATATTTCCTGAAGCTTCAGTTGTGTAATATTTTTTAGCTATCTTAACGCCTTTTTTTAGATTTTTAACTGACATATTATCAAATAAAACAGTATTAAATTTTAGACCCATTATTTCATTGAGTTGTTTTAAATTATCAACTTCAACAGTTATTTTTCTTCCCTTTTTATTTTTGATAGCAAGAGCAACTAAATTTTTAATATTTGATGAAGCAATATGATTATCTTTGATTAAAAATTCGTCACTTAGATTAAATCGATGATTAGTACCTCCACCTAATTTAACTGCATATTTTTGAATAACTCTTATGTTTGGTATAGTTTTACGGGTACAACAAATTTTACATTTTTTTCCAGCAAGTTTTACAAATCTATTTGTCTTTGTGGCAATTCCTGAAATATGCGATAAAAAATTTAATGCAACTCTTTCAGCAATTAAAATATTTCTGGCATTTCCTTCTATAGTTGCAATCAGAGAGCCTTTTTTAACATTTGATCCATCTTTTTTTTTAATATTAAATTTAATTTTATTATCGACTAAATCAAAAGCTTGTTTTGCAAACAACAAACCACCAACAATTGCATTTTCGTTTGAAAGAAGTTTGACTTTAATGTTCTTATTATTTTTAACCAAACTTGAGGTAATATCTCCTGATGGATAGAGATCTTCATTTAATGCTCTCTTAACTGTATTACGTATAAAATCTTTGCTAAGTTTTATTTTTGACACTTAATTATCTGCCAATAGCTGCCATTTTTTCAACTGATATTCTAGCTTTGTCAATTGTCTCTTTATCCATAATTATTTCACCTGTTTCATTTTCAAGGCAATCTAATATTTTTGGAAGTGTAATTTTTTTCATGTGAGGACACATATTGCATGGTTTAATAAAATCAACATTTGGATTTTCTACTTGAATATTGTCACTCATCGAACATTCGGTAACCATCATAACTTTTTTTGGTT
>JAYOZQ010000155.1:0-1797 GCA_038154225.1 Candidatus Pelagibacter sp. | reverse complement strand
CGTTTGGTTTTGCTAAAGATTGATCAGGTTTAATAATTTTAACATCATAACCAGGTACAGCTTTGCAAGCCGAGCCATATTTAGTCTCCATCATCTCAATCCCAGTACAATTTGAGCTGATTGCCCAACTAGTTTCTGTCTGCCACCAGTGATCAATCACTGGAACTTTAAGTAAATTTTCAGCCCATTTAATAGTATCTGGATCTGCTCTTTCTCCAGCAAGGAATAAACTCTCAAAACTGCTTAAATCATATTTTGAAAAAAACTTACCTTCGGGATCTTCCTTCTTAATTGCCCTAAAAGCAGTAGGGGCGGTAAATAAAGATTTAACTTTATAGTCAGATATGATTTTCCAGAAAGCTCCAGCATCAGGGGTGCCGACAGGTTTTCCTTCAAATAGAACAGTGGTGCATCCTTTAAATAATGGAGCATAGACAATATAAGAGTGTCCAACAATCCAGCCAATATCACTAGCGGACCACCAAATATCATTAGTATCAATGTTATAGATATTTTTCATAGTCCACTTTAGAGCAACTATGTGACCGCCAATATCTCTGACTATCCCTTTTGGGGTACCGGTTGTACCCGAAGTATATAAAATGTAAGCAAGTTCATTTGAGTTCATCTCAACACAATCTGCATCAGATGCATTTGAGACAACTTCATCCCAACTAACTTCCATTGGAGCATTCAATTTTACTTCATGCCCTGATCTTTGAAATAATATCATCTTCTCAATTTTGTGTTTTGCAAGTTTAACCGCCTCATCCACAAGCGGTTTGTATTCAACTGTTCTTCCAGGTTCAAATCCGCAAGAGGCGGTAACTAGTAATTTTGCTTTACTGTCATCTATTCTGCTTGCAAGTTCATTTGATGCAAAGCCTCCAAAGACGACAGAGTGGATTGCTCCAATTCTAGCACAAGCTAACATTGCAACCACTGCTTCAGGAATCATTGGCATATAAATAATAACTCGATCTCCTTTAACGATGCCTTGATCTTTCAATGCTCCTGCAAATTTTGAAACTTTTGATCTTAATTCCTCGTAACTGAATTGACTTTTGTTACCTGTAATAGGACTGTCATAAATTAAAGCAGTCTTTTTTCCTCTTCCTTGATCAATGTGAATGTCTAAAGCGTTGTAACAAGTGTTAGTTACTCCATCTTCAAACCATTTATAAAATGGGGGATTAGATTTATTTAAAATTTTAGTTGGTTTTTTAAACCAAAAGATATCATTTGATGCTTCTTGCCAAAATTTTTCAGGATTATTTATGGATTGATCATAAATTTCCTTAAATTTTTCTGACATACAAATTTGATTCGTTTTTTAATAAAAAATTGGTTTTTAACTTATAAATTGTATTTAATTTTAAAAAATAAGTAAAATCAATGGTTATTAGTGACAATTAACTCTTCATTAATCTAAATTTATTTGTTAATTAACGCCCTATCTTGGTTAGGGGTAACCCTAATCTAGTTTATATAAACTAAATAAGTAAAAACTAACTAAAGAGGGAGTTTTTTATGAAAAAACTTAAATTGTTTGCGCTTACAGCTGTAGCCCTAATGGGTGTTACAGGTGTTGCAAACGCAGAGACAGTGATGTTAGCTCAAGATGATTTCGTAGGTATTTCATTTTGGTTAGTATCAATGGCTTGTTTAGCTGCTACTGTATTCTTTTTCTTAGAAAGAAGTTCAGTTCCAGCTGGATGGAGAGTTTCAATGACAGTTGCTGGTCTAGTAACTGGTATTGCATTCGTACACTACATGTACATGAGAGATGTATGGATC
>JAYOZQ010000154.1:0-1844 GCA_038154225.1 Candidatus Pelagibacter sp. | reverse complement strand
TTTGCAAGAACAAATAAAATTGGAATGTGGTCAATGGAATTTGATTATCCTTGGGACTGGAGAAAGAAAAATTAATATTTAATCTTTTTTTAGATTTTTTTCTAATTTTCTTACAAAGTAAGAAACTATTAATATTAAAACTAAATACTCTAATATTAAAAAAGTATAAATTTCCAAAGGTCTATAGGTAGTGACCACTAATTCATTAGCCTTTCTGGTCAGGTCGCCAATACCAATAATAGAAACCAAAGAAGACATTTTTAAAACATATACAAACTGATTTCCTATTGCTGGCAAAATATTTTTTATAGCTTGAGGCAATATGACAAATCTTAATCTTTTAAAAAAAGTTAAGCCTAAGGAACTTCCAGCTTCCCATTGAGCTTTTTTAATGGAATTTATTCCTGCTCTAAAAATTTCAGCTTGAAAAGCACTTTCACTTATTGAAAGAGCAATTATTCCAGAAACAAAGGGACTAAAGCTTATACCTGTCATTATCGGCAGCCCATAATAAATCCATAAAATCAAAACCAATAATGGTACAGCTCTTACTATCTCCACATAACCAATATTAACATAAGTTAAAAATTTATTTTTTGCTAAAGAAGGTACTGCAACAATAAAACCCAAAATCATTGAAATAATGATTGATACCACTGAGATAAAGATAGTTGTAGTTAATCCACTTAATAAGAATTTTAAATTAGTTAATCCCTCAACATTATTTGGAGAAATAATAAACCAACCTAATTCTTGATCTGTACAAGAAGTAAGTAGAAATAATAAAAGTAAAAAAAATATATTTTTCACCCTTAAAATTATAGAGAATTAATTGTTAATATCTAACTGATTATAAACTTTTAAGATTATATTTAGATAATAACTTTTCAAAGAAACCAGAGTTTTTTTTCTTTTCTATCCAGTTGCTTACATATTCATTCCAAACTGTATCTGATTTTGGAACCATCATAGCTAGAAAAGCAGGATTTTTTTCTCCATCTTGAACAATCGCTAATTGAGGATATTTGATCACAAGTTTATTAGCTTCTGTTGAGCTAGTAATATTTCCATCAGCTCTTCCTGCTAAAACTTCTTGAAAGTCTCTAGCTGGAGCTTCAACAGACTTCAATGTAGAATTTGGAAAAAACTCTTTAGCTTTTTGTTCTTGAGAAGTACCCAATGTAGTTGCTATTTTAACACCTTTTTTATTTAGAGAATCCCAAGTTGAAAATTTGTTTAAATTCTTTTTAAGCACAAGTGGCACGGTACCGTATTTGTAGTAGGTAGAAGTAAATCCAGCTACTTCAGCTCTTTTAGCAGTCTTAGTTACACTTGTTGAAATATCATATCTACCTGAAGTAATTCCTGAAACTATAGTTTTCCACTCAGTAGGAACAAAAGTGACTTTTACACCCATATCTTTAGCTAATTCATTCATCACATCTATATCAAACCCTTTGTATTTATTAGTAGCTGGGTCTTTCATTGTCATTGGATCCCAATCACCTGTAGTTCCAACTTTTAATTCACCAGATGCCAATATTTGATCTAGTTTTGAGTCTGCGTTAACTGAGAAGGGTAAAAGCACTATAAGTGCAAGCAAGATAAGTTTTTTCATAACTACTTGTACTTAAATTTTAAGAAGAATAACCTTATAACCTTGACGCACTATCATTTATCCAAGAATACAAATGTTCTGAAAATGATCGTCTAACAAATAAATTTACTAAATTTATGCCTTTATTCAAAATTATAACATCGATCCCATTCAACAATGTTTGCGTTGAGGATCCTTTTTTTTCTTTAAATTCATTAAAATTGAATGGACTGCCTGAAGAAAACAA
>JAYOZQ010000153.1:0-1847 GCA_038154225.1 Candidatus Pelagibacter sp. | reverse complement strand
GCAATTGTAACAGGTGGAGCTCAAGGGTTTGGTTTAGCTATCACTGAAAGATTTATCGAGTCTGGAGCTAAAGTAGTAATTTGGGATATAGATGAAAGCGAAGCTAAAAAAGCTATAGAAAAAGTAAATTCTGAAAATTTAACTTATCAAATAGTTGATGTGAGCAACTATGAAACGATTAACTCAAAATTATCTGAAGTTGAAAAATCTCATGGCAAGATTGATATCTTTATCAACAATGCAGGTGTAGCAGGTATGAATACTACCGTTGCAGAATATCCAATAGAAGAGTGGAATAAGGTAATTAATCTAAATTTAAATGCTGTTTTTTATTGTTGCAAAGCAGTTGTTCCATTTATGGCAAAAAATGATTATGGAAGAATTGTTAATATTGCCTCTATTGCAGGTAAAGAGGGAAATCCAAATGCAAGCGCTTATAGCACTTCGAAAGCAGGAGTTATAGGATTAACTAAATCATTGGGTAAAGAATTGGCTCAAAAAAATATTGCAGTTAATTGCGTTACTCCAGCTGCAGCAAAAACTAGAATTTTTGATCAAATGACTGAAGAGCATATTAATTATATGCTTTCAAAAATACCAAGAAATAAATTTGCCAAGGTAGAAGAGTTAGCTTCCTTAGTTGCTTGGTTATCAAGTGAAGAAAATTCTTTCTCAACTGCTGCAGTATTTGATCTAAGTGGTGGTAGAGCAACTTATTAATAGTTATGCAAGTTGGAATTGATGTAGGTGCAACTAAGATTGAAAGTGTTTTACTTGAAAAAGATGGACAAGAAAAACACAGATCTAGAATATCATGTCCAAAAAATTACACTCAAATTATTACTTCAATAAGAGATATTCATAGACAATTAGAACAAGAGTTTAAACAAGAACTTCCAATTGGTGTTTGTCATCCAGGGGTTCACTCTCCTCAAACAGGGCTAGTTAAAAACGTTCCCAATATAAGTTGGTTAGAAAAAAAACCATTTCAAAATGATCTACGTAAAGCACTTGGCAAAGAAGTGTTTTGTGAAAATGATGCAAATTGTTTTGCTTTATCAGAAGCAATAGATGGAGCAGGCAAACATTACAAAATTGTGTATGGTATAATCTTAGGTTCTGGAGTTGGAGGTGGGTTAGTGATTGATAAAAAAATAGTAAGTGGCCCTAATGGTGTTGCAGGAGAATGGGGTCATAATCAAATCCCTTATTTTGCTGCTAAAAAAGAAAATTTTGACTCGACTAATCCAAGAGAAGCTGAGATTGAAAGTTTTTTATCTGGCTTAGGTTTAGCAAAAAGATTTAATAAACTTTATGGGAAAAATTTAAAAACAAATGAAATTTTTGAATTAAATAGAAAACATGATTTAGATGCAGAGAGATTTATAGATGATTTTAAAGTAAATTTAGCAATGTCACTTTCAAGTATAATAAATATTTTAGATCCTGACGCTTTTGTTTTTGGAGGAGGCGTTTCAAATGAAATTGATTTTTTACATGAAATAGATTCATTAGTAAGGAAATTTGTTATCGGAAGAGAATACGAAGGTGTTTTTTTAAAACCAAAATATGGTGATGCCAGCGGTGTTCGTGGTGCTGCAAGGTTAGGAAGAAGCGCGACATATTAAATTAGATTTCTCATTATAATTTAATTTAGAAAATACCAATCTTACTAAAACCTAGAAAAGTAGGGAAAAAATATTGATGAAAAAAAATCAATTAAAAGTTGTATTTATATTTTTTGTTATGATCTTTCTTCAAAGTAGTTATATTTCCTTTTTTAAATTAATTTAAAAGGGAGAAATAATGAAAAAACTTATACTTTCGATTGCAGCTCTTGCATTATT
>JAYOZQ010000152.1:0-1853 GCA_038154225.1 Candidatus Pelagibacter sp. | reverse complement strand
AATTGGAAAAAGCTACAAAAATAAGATTATCTTCTTTGTCCAAACAATCTTAGCAACATTATAAATAAATTTATAAAGTCTAAGTAAAGTGTAAGAGCACCCATCACAGCTTTTTTACCCATGACTTCGCCTGTATCACTTACAGCATACATATTTTTAATTTTTTGAGTGTCATAAGCTGTTAAGCCCACAAAAATTAAAACACCTAAGATTGATATTACAAAATACATCATTGATGATTGCATGAAGATATTAACAATTGATGCAATAATAATTCCGATTAAACCCATCATTAAAAATGAGCCAAGTTTTGTTAAGTCTCTTTTAGTTGTGTAACCATAAATGCTCATTGCTCCGAAAGTTGCTGAACATATAAAGAAAACTCTTGTTACACTCATGCCAGTGTAAACTAATAAAATTGAAGATAATGATAAACCCATCAATCCTGCAAAAACCCAAAAAGTAGTTTGTGCTTTTGAAGCGCTCATCTTATTTATTCCAAAACTCATATAAAAAACTATTCCTAAAGGCGCCAACATCACAAGCCATTTTAATCCAGACATGTAAATTGCATTACCAACTGATGTTAGACCCACAATAGATCCTGCATCATTTGTAACTACTGACATTTTAAATGTAAGAAGTGCAACTATTCCTGTTAATAAAATTCCAGTTGCCATGTAATTATAAACTTTTAGCATGTAGGCTCTTAAGCCTTCATCCATTACAACTGCTGTTTGTTGAGCTGCTTTAGCTCTGTTTAATATTCCGTTTTTATCAAATTCCATAATGAGTAGTATATAATAGTCTTTTACTAATTATTCAAGATGCCTTAAAAGATTTAAAATATCCAAATTAAACAAAAAGCATTATGAATTATAAAAAACTAGGGAATACTGATCTTGATGTAAGTACAATTTGTCTCGGTACCATGACTTGGGGTGAACAAAACACTCAAGCAGAAGCTTTTGAGCAAATGGATTATGCTCTAGATCAAGGTGTAAATTTTTGGGACACTGCTGAATTGTATGCTGTGCCTCCAAGAAAAGAAACTTATGGTGATACCGAAGTAATTATAGGTAACTGGTTCGAAAAAACAAAAAAGAGAGACAAGGTAATTCTTGCAACAAAAGTTGCAGGTCCAGCAAGAGATTACTTAAGGAATGGTGAAAATAGTTTTACAGGTTCTAATTTAGAGTCAGCTTTAGAAAATAGTCTTAAAAGACTTAAAACAGATTATATTGATTTATATCAACTTCATTGGCCTGAAAGAAATGTAAATAATTTTGGAAGACTTAGTTATGTTCACAAAGAAAATAATTGGAACCAATTCGAAGACGTACTTGGAGAATTGAATAAATATGTAGATAAAGGTAAAATCAGATATGTAGGTTTGTCTAACGAAACTCCTTGGGGAGTGATGAATTATCTTAAAGTTTCAAAAGAAAAAAATTTACCAAGAATGATGTCTATTCAAAATCCTTATAGTTTATTAAATAGATCTTACGAAGTGGGATTATCTGAAGTATCAATTAGAGAAGAAATTGGTTGTCTAGCTTATTCTCCTCTAGCAAGTGGATATTTAACCGGGAAATATAGAAATAATAATTTTCCAAAAGGCTCACGAATGGAACGAGATTTTGATTTTTGGACACGTTATAGAAAGCCGAATACAGAAAAAGCCATAGAATTATATTATGAGATTAGTGAAAAATATGGGCTTGATATGAGTCAAATGTCATTAAAATTTTGTGAAATTCAAGAGTTTATGACTAGTGTTATCATTGGGGCAACCACGATGGAGCAGTTGAAAACAAATATAGAAAGTGTAAACATAAATTTATCTGATGATG
>JAYOZQ010000151.1:0-1866 GCA_038154225.1 Candidatus Pelagibacter sp. | reverse complement strand
GATATGCATATGTTTTGATTATCTTTATATGAATTTTTATTACCTAAATATAATCCATTATCAATATTTATATCAAAATTATCACAACTAAATTTCCAACCCTCATCTTCTAATTCTATTAGAATTGACTTATTATCCTGTGTTTTCATTACTTTTGAATTTGGTTCTAAGTGAAATCTTATATCAAATTTAATTTCTCTTGAATTATCTTTCCTTAATAATTTATCAAAACCAATAAATTTTATTTGTTCTGGATAAAATTCAATTTCTCTTTCATGAATTGTTTGAAATTTTCTTAGATATCCATTATGAGAACCTGATATTTTCCAATAATTATCTTCAAACACTAAATTTTTTTTAATTATATGAATACTTTTATCAACAATTAGATTTGACTTATCTAGTTTTCTATAATCACAAGAAGAATGATCTTCAATTGATAAAGTGCTTTGTAAAGCGGTACTTTTTGAAAGTTTATGCAATTTGTTTTTACTATTAGGAAAATACCCAGAGTTTGTTATTAGTTTTTTTCCATTCGAAAAAACTTCAAATGAAAGAGCACCAGATTGATAAAATTTTGAAAAATTATTGGTAGGACTTCCTCCTATATCCATTGTTAATATAATTTTTTTATTTTTAAGAATGGCATAACCTGCAATCTCTTTGCTTTCATTTTTAAATACATAACCGAGTCTTTTTAAATATTGATCAAACTCATTATTATTTGAGATATTGTTACCATTAAATAGAAGATCTTGATTGATGTTTTGCCAAATAAAAGCATAACTTTGACCAAGATAATATATCGTTTCATCAATATATTCAGGAATTATATTTTGAGACTCTTTAAACCACTCTCTAATTAAAATAAAATATTTTAAGTAGAAGATTAATTGTTTTATATTTCTAGATTTTGGAAAACCTTGATTATCAATTGATGATTTTATTATCTTTTTTAAAAGAGTTAATCCATTAGCAAGATACTTATTTTCTTCTTTGTATGACAGACCTGTTAAAATTATTGCAGCACATCCAACAATTTTATTTTCAACCTCTGACAAATTTTTGATTTCATATAAAAGATGATTTGTTTGTTTTTGAACACTTTGGTTAAATTTTTTTTTAAATTCTTCTTCACAATTTTCATAGGTCAATTGATGATTGGATAACCAAGAAATTATTCTCTTAGAAGTGATGTCAAAATCCCAGCTTTTTTTATTATAGCGATGGTTTTCGTTGATCCAATTATTGATCACTGTTTGAGTTATCTTTTTTGATGATTTTAAATCAAGGCTAAAAAACCAAAAAAAATTATTTAATTTTTCAAATTCTTCGTATTTCAAATCATTTTGCCAAATACTTTCTATGGCAAAGTCTTCAATTTTATATTTTTTTTTTTGATATTTTACTATTGAAGATAGCAAATATGGACTTGGTTTATAACCAAAAGCTATATCTTTAGTTTTAGATATTTTTTTGTCATAAAAATTAGAGTTTTGATAAAATTGTTTTAAACTTAATTTTAAATTAAAATAAATTTGGCTTAAGTCAGCTATAAAATTTTTGATGGTCATTAACTTATTTTAATTTTAATAAATTAATATTTTTTTTTATATCTCCATTATTACTTTTAAATACTGTTGTGCCCGAAACAAGGATGTTGGCTCCAGCCTCAATTGCTGATTGACAATTATCAAAATTAATCCCTCCATCAATTTCAATATCAAAGTTCATATTCCTTTTAGATTTAATTTCTTTAAGTTGTTTAACTTTATCCAAAACTTCAGGCATAAATTTTTGACCACCAAATCCTGGGTTTACACTCATTATTAAAACTAAATCTATCTTTTCGAGGTAGTTAGTAAT
>JAYOZQ010000150.1:0-1877 GCA_038154225.1 Candidatus Pelagibacter sp. | reverse complement strand
TTCTTTTACTGAGCTTTCAGTAAAAACAACTTTTTTAAATTTTATAATATCGTATGAGCTGAAATGATTTACATCAGTCACCTTAACATTTGGAATGTTTCTGGCTGATTTTTCTATTTTCTCTTTTGAAGCTTTGTCTAATATAATTAGAGAATTTGGAATTTCTAATTTTTGAATAATTGCGTTCATCTCTTTCGTTTTCTTGATTTCAGAGGAAAAATCATTCAAAATTAATAAATTTTTGTCCTTATTTTTTTCAGTAATTAACGAAGCTACACTAAGTTTTTTTTCATTTTTGTTTAATTTTCTTTTTTTATAAGCAAGCTCACCTTTTGGACCGTGCGCTATACCACCACCTACAAATATTGGTGCTTTTCTACTTGCGTGTCTTGCTCCACCTGTTCCTTTTTGAGCATAAATTTTTGATGTAGGGCCACTTACTTCATTTTGCTGTTTTGTTTTAGCATGACGGCCTTTATAATTAGCGTTAGTTTTATACAAAACGCTACTCACCAATTTACTATTAATTTTTGCAGAAAATAATTTATCTAACACTTCAATAGTGTCTTTTTTTCCATCAATACTAATTTTTTCTAATTTCATTATTTTTTCTTCTTATCTGGTGTTTTTTTAGCTTCTTCTGCAGCAGCAATTTTTTCTGAAATAGTCATTTTGTTAATGTTTTTAATTGATTTTCTTACAACTACTTCTGTATTTTTTGAACCCGGGATTGATCCCTTTAAATATAATAGTTCATTTTCTAAATCTGTTTTAATTATCTCAATATTAAGCATGGTTCTAAGTCTATCACCCATATGACCAGCCATTTTTTTTCCTTTAAATACTTTTCCAGGATCTTGGCTATGTCCTGTAGATCCATGAGCTCTGTGTGAAACTGATACACCGTGACTGGCTCTTAAACCTCCAAAATTCCATCTTTTCATCGCACCAGCAAAACCTTTACCAATGGTTTTTGATCTAGTATCTACGAATTTAATATCTTTGAATATTTCCAATCCAAATTCATTACCTTCTTTATAATTTTCAGTATCTTTAACTCTGTATTCTTTAAGTGTTTTCTTTGCTTCGGTATTTTTTTTAGCAAAAAATCCTTTCATTGATTTAGTAAGCTTAGAGTTTTTTATTTTTCCATAACCAAGTTGAACAGCTTTATATCCTCTTTTTTCTTCATCAATAACTTGAATAACTCTGGCTTTTTCAACTTTAAGAACTGTAACTGGAACTAACTGACCAGTTTTATAAAACTCTCTTGTCATTCCTATTTTTTTTCCTATTAGAGCTATTTCTGACATAATTAAATTTTTATCTCCACATCTACACCAGAAGCTAAATCAAGTTTCATTAATGCCTCTACTGTTTGTGGTGTTGGTTCAATAATATCTATTAATCTCTTATGCGTTCTAGACTCAAATTGTTCTCTACTTTTTTTATCAATATGAGGTCCTTTTAAAACCGTATATCTTTCAATTCTTGTAGGTAATGGAATAGGTCCTTTGATAGTTGCACCTGTTCTTTTTACGGTGTTTACTATCTCTTCCGTAGACGCATCTAAAATTTTATTATCGTATGCTCTTAATTTAATTCTAATATTTTGTTTTTCCATAATTACCCTGCGATCTTCTTGGTTACTTCGTCTTGTACGTTTTGTGGTACTTTAGAGTAATGATCAAAGAACATTGAATATTGCGCTCTTCCTTGAGACATCGATCTTAAATTATTTATATAACCAAACATATTTGCTAATGGAACCATTGCTGTAATTACAGTTGCATTACCTCTTTGTTCCTGAGTGCTAATTTGGCCTCTTCTACTATTTAAATCTCCTATAACATCACCCATGAAATCTTCTGGAGTAA
>JAYOZQ010000149.1:0-1878 GCA_038154225.1 Candidatus Pelagibacter sp. | reverse complement strand
ATGTTTGGGCAATTAGCTTCCTGACAAACAGTTACCAAATTATTATTATTCACAATTGTTTTTGTTAAGAAAAACTCTTTACTGTTTGAGAGTTTGGATCTTATCCAATCTGGTTTTTTCTTAATTGGATTAATTGGTTTATTTTCTTTTTCTGGATGTCTAGTTTTCATCTTTTTTAATTATATAAATTGTCTCGCCTTCTTTACCAAATAAAAACCTTTCTCTAATTAGAGTTTCCACATAATCAAGATCTAAATTTGTGCTTAATAATGAATTTTTATGGTCTAAATCTGCTATTTTACTAGTTAATGATATTTCTTCTTTTTTCAAGTTAGACAAAAGTTCTTTTTTTTCGATATAGGAAAAAAGTCCTCTTTCACCAGATACAAGATTAAATCCAAAGTATAAAATCAAGAAAACAGATATTAATAAAAAATAATTTCTTTTTATTAATCTTAACATTAATTGATCTTATTCATCCTCGCTTTTTTTCCAAGTTCTTCTTCAATACGAATTAATTGATTATATTTAGCAACTCTTTCTGATCTTGCTAATGATCCAGTTTTTATTTGATTAGAATTTGTCCCAACTGCTAAATCTGCAATAAATGTGTCTTCACTTTCTCCAGATCGGTGAGATATGATTGTTTTATAACCGATAGTTTGAGCAAATTTAATGACATCTAATGTTTCTGAAACAGTGCCAATTTGATTTAATTTAATTAAAATTGAATTTGAAGAAATATTTAAAAAACCTTTTTTAAGTCTTTCAAGATTGGTTACATATAAATCATCTCCAACAATTTGAACACCCTTAACTGATTTCATTAATTTATTCCAAGCCATCCAGTCATTTTCTGCAAATGGATCTTCTATTGATTTGATCTTATATTTCTTAATAATTTTTTGATATTCTTTTATTGATTTTTCAACTGAAATATAATTTTTAGAATGAATTGAGTATTTATCTTTTTTAAACAACTCATTAGCAGCAACATCAAGACATATTGAAACATCTTTTCCATTTTTAAAACCTGCTTTTTTAATAGCTGAAACAATCAAATCTAAAGCTTGATTATTACTACTAATCATTGGAGCAAATCCTCCTTCATCACCTACTGATGTTGATAAACCTTTGTCTTTAATTAGTTTACTTAAACTTTTAATAACTAAAAAACATACTCTCATTGCTTCAGAGAAACTTTTTGCTCGATCTGGTCTGATCATAAACTCTTGAATTCTAAGTCCGTTGTTTGCATGTGCTCCACCGTTAATTATATTCATCAAAGGATATGGCAGTTGAAAATTATTCTTAACAGAAAATGTTTTGTATAATGGTAACTTTTTAACTTTAGCTGAAAGTTTTTTAACAGCCATAGAAACTGCTAACATTGCATTTGCACCAAGATTTGTTTTTTGTCTTGTGCCATCAAGATTAATTAAAAGAGTATCAATTCGTTCTTGGTTATGAATATTTTGACCTTTTAATTTTTTTGAAATTTTCGTGTTAACTAAATTAACAGCACTAAAAACACTTTTTCCTAAATATCTTTTATTTTTTTTATCTCTTTTTTCAAAAGCTTCAAAAGTTCCAGTAGAAGCACCTGATGGACAAATAGCAGTAGCACTATTATTTTTTGTGTAAACTTCAGCTACAACTGTAGGGTTTCCTCTACTGTCAAATACTTGACGTGCTTTTACTTTTAAAATTTTACTCACTACTTCTTAATTAAATTATCGATATCGTTTAATTGATTTAATAAATTTTCTAATTTATCTAGTGGAACCATATTTGGTCCATCAGAAGGTGCGTTATCTGGATCCTGATGAGTTTCAATAAATACACCTGCAACACCAACAGCAACTGCGGCTCTTGCTA
>JAYOZQ010000148.1:0-1893 GCA_038154225.1 Candidatus Pelagibacter sp. | reverse complement strand
TGATTTTATAGTCATTATTCTATTTCAAAATATATCAAAAACATTATATTGCTAGTTAATTATGCTAAAAACTAATACTAAAGCTCCAAATTTTAAACTTCCTTCAACATCAAGAGACAACTATTCGCTCAAAGACTCGATTGGTAAATATGTCGTTATTTATTTTTATCCAAAAGATGATACTCCAGGATGTACGATTGAAACTAATGATTTTAATAAATTACTTTCTAAATTTAGAAAATTAGAATGTGAAGTATATGGAATTTCGAAAGATAATTTAAAAATTCACGACAAATTTAGAGATAAATATAAGATAAAATTTGATTTATTAGCTGATGAAGAATTAACAGTACTTAAAAAATATAAAGTATGGGGTAAAAAGAAGTTTATGGGGCGAGAATTTATGGGTATCCTTAGAACTACATTTTTAATAGATAAAAAAGGAAAAATTATAAAAATTTGGGATAACGTTAAAGTTAAAGATCACGCTAAAGACGTTTTAGAAACAATTAAAAACCTTTCAAAAAAATAAAAAGGCCCCTTATTTCTAAGGGACCCTTAACGTTATAGAGAGATAATTTTTTTAGTCTCTGATTGCGTAAGCTTTAACACCAACTTCAGCAACATCAGTTCCAAGTTTTTCTGCTTGAGCACTAATTCTAAGACCAATTGATGCTTTAAGTGCTCTAAACAATATGTATGAAAGTACAAAACTAAATACACACACTGCAAGAACTCCTGTAAACTGTGTTCCAAAAGTTGTATCTGGATTTGAAATTGGAACTACCATTGTTCCAAAAATACCCGCAAACATATGAACAGGGATTGCACCTACTACATCATCAATATGTTTAGACTCTAAAAACTTAGTTCCAAAGTACATAATAATTGCACCGAAAGAACCAATTACCATTGCAAGAATTGGACTTGGGTTTAAAGGTTCAGCAGTGATTGCAACAAGTCCTGCTAAAGCACCATTTAACATCATGATGATATCAGTTTTACCACCAATTAATCTAGTAACTAACGCTGCAGTTACTGTTCCAGCTGCACCTGCTAAATGAGTGTTGACGGCAATTTTACTAATTGCTGTAACATCATCAAAAGTTCCAACTGCTAATTGACTAAAACCATTAAAGCCAAACCAACCAAACCATAATAAAAAAGTTCCAAGGGTAACTAAAGGGATACTAGAAGCTGCAAATGGAACTAAAGATTTAGTTTCACCTTTTTTTCCAAATCTACCTGCTCTTGCGCCTAATACAATTACACCTGCTAAGGCTGCTGCACCACCACAAGCATGTACTAAAGTAGATCCTGCAAAATCAGAAAAACCAGCAGTAGCTAACCAGCCACCACCCCACTGCCAACCCATAGAGATTGGATAAATAAATGCAGCCATTATTGCTGAGAAAATAAAGAATGGCCAAATTTTAATTCTTTCTGCAACCGCTCCTGAAACTATAGATACCGTCGCACAAACAAACATCGCTTGATAGAACCAATCTGAATAATCTGAATAACCAGTTCCTATTTCTGAAGCATCACTCCAGATTTTAAATGAACCAATATATCCCCCTTCAGGTATTCCATAAGCAAGATTATAACCACATAGAAAAAATACAATTGATGCAATAGCAAATTTACCAATATTTTTTGCAGCAATTGTTGATACACTTTTTGTTGTTACCAAACCACACTCAAGCATACAAAATCCTGCAGCCATGAATGCAACTAATACGCCACCTAAATAAAAACCAAGTGTGTTAAATATATATTGTCCTTCAGCTGAAATAGTAGTTTCTGCTGAGGCTAAGCCTGTAATGCTAAATAGAATTACAATACTTAATGAAATTTTTTTAATTAAATTAATCATTATCTCTCCTTGTTATG
>JAYOZQ010000147.1:0-1906 GCA_038154225.1 Candidatus Pelagibacter sp. | reverse complement strand
AGTAGACCAACTTTGCAACCAATTTGTTTTAAAGCTAATGCAAGATTCGTTGCAAATGTAGATTTTCCAACTCCTCCCTTTGCACTTGAAATTGCAATGGTAAACTTAGTTCCTAAGATTGGGTTTTTAATAAATTTCTTAGGCTCCAGCTTCTTTTTCATTGCGTCACTTAGCTCTGGTTTTTTGTCAGTCATAATTTTATCATTACTTGTTTTTTACTATAAAGACACTATATACTTTGTCATATGTCAGATGATTTTAAAGGCAGAGGTGGAAGTCCATGGGGAGCACCCCCAGGTGGAGGAGGAAATGGTTCAGGAAGAGGACCAACACCACCTGACATAGATGCAATTATTAGAGATATTCAGAATAAGATTAATAAGTTTTTACCTGGCGGAAGTAAATCAGGTGGAAAGCCGATAGGCTTAATATTAATCGTTTTACTTTTTGTATGGCTAGCAAGTGGATTATATAGAGTGTTACCGGATGAACAGGGTGTAGTTTTAAGATTTGGAAAATTTATCAAAACAACTCAACCTGGTCTTAACTATCACATTCCTTTTCCAGTAGAAACTGTTGAAACACCAAAGGTTACTAAGGTTAATAGAATGGATATTGGATTTAGATCAGAAAGAGATAGTGGATTTTCTTCAGGCGGAGGTGTAGCTGATGTTCCTCAAGAAAGCTTAATGTTAACTGGGGACGAAAATATAGTGAACATTGACTTTTCAGTATTTTGGGTAATTAAAGATGCTGGTAAATTTTTATTCGAAATTCAAGATCCTGAGGGAACTGTAAAAGCTGCAGCAGAAACTGCAATGAGAGAAGTAATTGCTAAAAGTGATATTCAACCTATTTTAACTGAGGGAAGAGCTAAAATTGAAGTTGAAACACAAGAAATAATTCAATCTATTTTAGATGAATACAATAGCGGTATTCAAGTAACACAAGTTCAAACGCAAAAAGCAGATCCACCTGATCAAGTAATTGACGCATTTAGAGATGTACAAGCTGCAAGAGCTGATATGGAAAGATCTAAAAACGAAGCTGAAGCTTATGCAAATGATGTAATCCCAAGAGCAAGAGGGGAAGCGCAAAAAATTTTACAAGCAGCTGAAGCATATAAAAAGCAAGTTGTTGCTAAAGCTGAGGGTGAAGCAAGTAGATTTGTGTCAATCTTCAATGAATATGACAAGGCAAAAGAAGTTACTCAAGAGAGAATGTATTTAGAGACTATGGAGAAAGTTTTAGCTGATATTGAAAAAGTTATAATTGAGAAAAATGCTGGATCAGGTGTTGTACCTTATCTTCCATTACCAGAATTAAACAAGAAGAAAGTGACTAATTAAATGAAAGCACAAAAAATATTACTTCCAATAATTGCTGTCATAGGAGCTTTAGTTTTCTTCTCAGTATTTATTGTAAAAGAAGTTAACCAGGCAATTGTTCTTCAATTTGGTGATCCTAAAAAAATTATTATTGAACCAGGTTTAAATTTTAAATTGCCTTTTATTCAAAACGTTGTTTTTTTAGATAGCAGAATTTTAAATTTAGACACTCCGCCAGCCGAAGTTATTGCATCAGATCAAAAAAGATTAATTGTTGATGCTTTTGCAAGATTTCAAATTATAGATCCTCTAAAATTTTACATTTCAGTTGGAAATGAAAGAGTTGCAAGATCAAGACTGGCAACAATTATTAACTCAAGAATTAGAAATGTTTTAGGTCAACAAGAATTACAAACTTTATTATCAAAAGATAGATCTAAGCAGATGGCTTTAATTCAAGAAGGGGTAAACACAGAAGCACAGAAATTTGGAATTGAAATTGTAGATGTAAGAATTAAAAGAGCAGACCTTCCCCAAGCAAACAGTGATGCAATTTATAGAAGAATGCAGACTGAAAG
>JAYOZQ010000146.1:0-1915 GCA_038154225.1 Candidatus Pelagibacter sp. | reverse complement strand
TAATACTTTCAATAACCAATTCATTTTCTGAAACAAAAAAATTAACTACTGAAGAAGATATTTTAAATATTTATAAATCAGTTGTTAAAATAGATAGTATTGTTCCTTCTGATGCTAGAACTGCACAATCTTTAGGAACAGTTAGAGGAGGCAATGGTGTTGTAATAGATGACCAACATATTTTAACAATTGGATATATTGTAGTTGAGGCAGAAAATATAACCATAACTTTGCCAGATGGTAAAAAATTTCCAGGAGAACTCATTGGCTATGATCACACGACTGGCTTTGGTATTTTAAGGACAATTATTCAATCCGATTTAACTCCACTTCAAATAGGAGACTCAGATCAATTAACCGAGCAAGACTTTTTATATGTCTTACCTTATTTAACAGAAGGAAGACCTTCAGCAGTTAAAATGGTCTCTAGACGATCTTTTGTAGGTTGGTGGGAATATTTTTTAGATAAACCTATTTACACTTATCCAGCAAATAGTTCTTTTGCAGGCTCAGCTTTAATTAATGAGTACGGAGAAGTTTTAGGAATAGGATCTTTATATGTAGCAGATGCTGCAGCACAGGGGATGAGTTCACCTGGAAATATGTTTGTCCCTATCAATGATTTAAAACCAATTTTAGATGATTTAATTAAAAATGGTAAAAGAACCAAAGATATCAAGCCTTACATGGGCTTAACTCCAAGAGATAATTCAGGACAAGTTCAAATCACAAGAGTAAACGATAATGGTCCAGCTGCAAAAGCAGGTTTTAATAAAAATGATATAATCTTAGCGGTCAACAATGAAAAAATTAATAGTGTCGAAGAGTTATATAAAAAGGTTTGGTCTTTTGGAGGTCCAGGAACTAAGCTACAATTTGAAATCAAGAGAAATCAAAAACAGTTAAACATAGAGCTTACAACAATGGATCGTAATGACTTTTTTGTAAAACCAAAATATTATTAATATTATGTGCGGAAGATACGTTGTAAAAAATCCTGTAACGAAAACTAGCAAATTAGTAAAGTCAGCTATTCAAGTAGAAGATAATGAAAACTATAACGCTCATCCTTATCAAAAGCTTCCAGTGATTAAAAAATATAAAAATGGAAATACATTAGAAGCTCTTAAATGGGGCTTAATTCCAGGTTGGGCTAAAGATAAAGATTTTAAAGCTTTAATTAATGCAAGACTAGAGACCATTGATGAGAAAGTTTCATTTAAAAAATTGATTAAGAACAATAGATGTGTTGCAGTAGCAGATGGTTTTTATGAATGGAAAAGAGAAGAGAAAGAAAAAACTCCACATTACTTTACAAGAAAAGATACGAACCCAATATTTTTTGCAGGAATCTATGAAGAAGATCAATTTTGTTTAATTACAGAAGAGGCTAAAGATAACATTAGTGAAATTCATCACCGACAACCGGTTATTCTTAATCAAACAGATGTAAATCGCTATTTAAATTTAGAATTGCAAGGTTCAGCCTTCTTAAAAGAATGTAATAAACCTGATCTTATTTTTCATGAAGTATCAAAGGATGTAAATAAACCCACAAACAATAGTGCTTCGTTAATTCAAAAAGTATGAAAATAATTCTTTTTATATTTTTTTTAAGTTTGTTTACTAATCTTGCAAACGCAAATGATGAGGATTGGATATTTCTAAGATGTGTTAAAAGCTCTGATAATATTAAGTACTTTGAAGTATCTGTATCAAGAGAAATGATGATTGAGCGGAATGGTTATCAATTTACATTTACTCGTCTTACTCCTTTTTTAATTCAAGCAGAATTAAATGGGTTAGCTAAAATTTCTTTACATCGTCATTTGGGCACTATGGCTTATACAGTATTAAATTCTGATGGATCTAGCCAATCTAATACAGTGTTTCAATGCGATAGTGTTCCAAGATT
>JAYOZQ010000145.1:0-1924 GCA_038154225.1 Candidatus Pelagibacter sp. | reverse complement strand
ATAAAGTTCTAAAATTCTTTGATCAAAATCTTTAGCTGTTAATCTATTTTTCATAGTTTACATTTTAATACAGCTTCTGCATAAAGCAAATGATCATATTGCAATATGCTTGATAAAGCTTATATGTTTACCATCTACAATGTCTGAAAACCAAATAAGCATTAATAATCTATCTAAAGTTTATAAAAATGGATTTAATGCGCTTAAAAGCGTTAATCTAAACATCAAAAAAGGTGAAATTTTTGCAATGCTTGGACCGAATGGTGCAGGCAAAACTACTTTAATTAGTATAATCTGTGGCATTGTAAAACCATCTTCTGGAAAAGTTACAGTTGATAACTTTGATATCATTGATGACTATAGAGAAACAAGATCAAGAATTGGTTTAGTTCCTCAAGAATTAACATTAGAACAATTTGAAACAGTATTTAACAATGTATCTTATTCAAGAGGTCTGTATGGAAAAAAACCAGACCCACAGCATATAGAAAAAATTTTAAAACAACTAAGTCTATGGGATAAAAAAGATCAAAGACTAAGACAATTATCAGGAGGAATGAAACGAAGAGTTTTAATTGCTAAAGCTTTATCTCATGAGCCCTCAATTTTATTTTTAGACGAGCCTACTGCTGGAGTAGATGTTGAGTTAAGACAAGATATGTGGAAAATTGTTGAAGAATTAAGAGCAACAGGAGTTACTATTATCTTAACCACTCATTATATTGAAGAAGCAGAAGCTATCGCTGATAGAGTAGGTGTTATCAACCAAGGTGAAATAATTGTTGTTGAAGACACAAAAGAATTATTAAAGAAAATGGGACATAAAAAACTAACTGTAGATCTTCAAGAAGAAATTTCTAAAATCCCAGATAGTTTAGATAAATATAAATTAGTTTTAGGTAAAAATAAAATGTCGATTGATTACACCTACAATGTTCAAGCAGAACAAACTGGTATTACAAATTTATTACAAGATATAAAAGATGCAGGATTAAAATTAAAAGATTTAAAAACTGAACAAAGTACTTTAGAGAAAATATTTGTTAGTTTAGTAAAGGAGAATAATGAGATTTAATTATTCAGCCTTTAGAGCAATTTACCTTCATGAAATGGATAGATTTAAAAGAACATTGATGCAATCATTGCTTTCACCAGTTTTATCTACCTCTCTTTATTTTATTGTATTTGGCTCGGTCATTGGTGGATATGTAGAAAAAATAGATGGTATTAGCTATGGTTCCTATATTGTGCCAGGTCTTTTAATGCTAACATTATTAACTCAATCAATCACAAATACTTCGTTTGGAATATTTTTTCCTAAATTTAATGGAACGATTTATGAAATCTTAGCAGCACCAATTTCAACTTTAGAAATAGTGTTAGCTTTTGTTGGGGCAGGAGCCACTAAAACATTAATTGTTGGAGTGGTAATTTTCATTACAGCTAATTTCTTTGTTGAAGTGGACGTTAAATACCCCCTTTTGGTAGTTTTTTTACTTATGCTTGTTGCATTCACGTTTGCATTATTTGGTTTCTTAATTGGATTAATGAGTTCAAATTTTGAGCAAATGTCTATTATTCCAACTCTAATTATTACGCCAATGGTATTTTTGGGAGGAAGTTTATATTCACTAGATATGTTACCACCATTTTGGCAAACCATCACTTATTTTAACCCCGTAGTTTATTTAATCAACGGACTAAGATTTGCTTTTTATGGTGTTTCTGACTTTAATATTTGGATAAGTATTAGTTCAATGGTGATTTTCTTATTTATTTGTATAGGAACAGTGAGTGTACTATTGAAAAAAGGTTATAATATTAAGTCTTAGCTACTAGCTATTTTCTTTTTTGGATCATAAAAAGGTTTTTCAACAACAATACAGTTAAACAAACCTTCATTAGTCGTTACTTGAAATTCATT
>JAYOZQ010000144.1:0-1932 GCA_038154225.1 Candidatus Pelagibacter sp. | reverse complement strand
ATAGCTGACTCAACATCAAGAGTAGTCATTTTTTCTTTAATGGCTCTTTCCATTCTGTAAACACCTATTCTTGCTTGATTTTCAACCAATTCTCCAACAGATCTAACTCTTCTGTTACCTAAGTGATCAATGTCATCAACATCATCTTTGCCATCTCTTAGATCTAGCATTTTGTGAACTATTGCAATTATGTCATCATTTCTTAAAATTGTTATCTTGTCTGAACATTCTTGATTTAACCTAGAGTTCATTTTAACCCTACCCACATCTGAAAGGTCGTATCTATCTGAGCTGAAAAATAAATTATTAAATATCTGTGTAGCAATTTCGATTGTAGGAGGTTCGCCAGGTCTTAACATCTTATAAATTTCAGTAATTGCTTCTTCTTTTGTATTATTTTTATCATTTAATAGAGTTGTTAATAGATAAGGACCTTTATTAATTGAGTTAGTTACAGAAATATCCAGAGAATGGATATTTGCGTCTAATATCTGTTGAATAATAGTATCGTTTAACTCTGTACCAATTTTAAAAGTCCCCTCTTCTTCATCGCTTACTTTAATATCTTTGTGTAAAAATTTTCCATATAAGGACTCTCTCGAAACCAAAATATCTTTAAGACCATCATTAGCTAATTTTTTCGCATTTAGATAATTAATTTTTTCACCTAACTTGATTACTACATTACCTGTTTTTGCATCAACAACTTCCTCAGAGAAATTTTTTGCTTTGTAATTTTCGGGATTAAATTTTGTTTTCCATTTTTGAGTTTTTGAATCAAAGGTAAATTGCTCTTTATCATAAAATTCATTTGCTATCTCTGATTTAGAAAAACCTAGAGCCATTAATAATGTTGAGGCTAATATTTTTTTCTTTCTATCAATTTTAAAATATAAAAAATCTTTAACATCATATTCAAAATCCAACCAAGAACCTCTATTCGGAATTACTCTACAATTAAATAAAAGTTTACCACTTGCATGAGTTTTTCCTTTGTCATGATCAAAAAACACACCAGGACTTCTATGCATTTGGTTTACTACAACTCTTTGAACACCGTTTGTTATGAATGTACCACTATTAGTCATCATAGGTACTTCACCCATGTAAACTTCTTGTTCTTTTGCTGATAAAATATCTTTAGTATTATTTTCTTGATCTATTTCGTAAACAACTAATCTTAAAGTACATTTAAGAGCTGAAGAATAAGTTAGACCTCTTGTTATACATTCTTCAACATCAAATTTAGGTTTTTCTAACCTGTATGAAACATATTCAAGAGTTGCTTTGTCATTTAAATCTTCAATTGGAAAAATACTTTTAAAAACTCTATCAAAACCTTTAGTTAATTCAGCCTCAGAATGAAATTCAGTTAATTCTTTATAAGAGTTTTTTTGAACTTCGATTAGATTTGGAATAGATAAACTTTCTTTTAGTTTACCAAAACTTTTTCTTATGTTTTTCTTTTCAGTAAAAGATAATTGCATTTATATTTAGTAATACTGATTAAAAATAATCAGTATTTGAATTCTTTCTTATTAATTTATTTAAGTTCTACTTTTGCGCCTGCAGCTTCTAACTTAGCTTTGATCTCTTCAGCTTCTTTTTTGTTAACACCAGATTTAACTTCTTTTGGTGCACCCTCTACAAGATCTTTAGCTTCTTTTAAACCTAATGAAGTTGCTGCTCTAACTTCTTTAATAACATTAATTTTTTTGTCACCTGCTGCTACAAGCATAATTGTAAAATCATCTTTATCTTCTGCTGGAGCTGCACCACCTGCTGCTGCTGGAGCTGCTGCTGCCATTGGAGTTACACCCCATTTTTCTTCTAACTGCTTTGAAAGTTCTGCAGCTTCAGCTACAGTCAAACTTGAAAGGTCTTCAATAATTTTATTTAGGTCTGGCATAGTATCTACTCTTTAGGTTGTGT
>JAYOZQ010000143.1:0-1982 GCA_038154225.1 Candidatus Pelagibacter sp. | reverse complement strand
TACCATAAGCTAAGTTGTAACCAACTAGCCAAAACATAATTCCAGCAATTGCATAAAGACCAATATTCTTTGCACAAATTACTGAAACACTTTTTGAAGTTACCATACCAGATTCTAGCATTGCAAAACCTGCTGCCATGAACATGACAAGGAAACCACAAATTAAAAATAATAGAGTATTAAAAATAAACCCCACTTCGGCAGACACAGTTGTCTCTGCCATACCCGCACTACTCATGTTTAGTAAAAACACTAAACTAAGAACTGGTGCAGTTATTCTCTTTATTAATTTAGTCATAAGACCTCCTGTTAAAGTGAAGACTTATAATTTTATTAATTTTAAAAACTAACGCTGATTAGGAAAAATGGGTATGCAGTTTTTGCATATAGTAACAGCCCTGAACGTGTTTTGAAAACGTTAGGGCTGTTAAAAAAAATGATTATTTATTGAATACTTCTTTTAAAGCTTTAGCTGGTAAGAATTTTACCTTTTGAGAAGCAGCGATTTGAATTTGCTCACCTGTTCGAGGATTTCTTCCCACTCTAGCTTTTCTTTTTGCTACTTTATATGTACCAAATCCAGCAATTTTTACTGTATCGTCACCTTTTAGTGCATCTAAAATAGTGTTGGTAATTGTATCAAATGTTCTTTCAGCATCAGCTTTACTCAAATTTAATGAGCCTGAAAGTGATGCTACTAGTTGTTTTTTGTTCATTTTAGCTCCGGTTGTGTTGGTTAAAATCTATACTTGTCATAAACGGCGTAAAATCAAGCTTTTTTTTAGTGTCTTATTTTTTTTTATATACAATATGTAGTTGTAACTTAAATAAGTATTGATTTTACTTATCTTTTTAACGTTTTATAAAATAAATTTATTTGAATAAACCAAGGTCTTTTAGGTCATTAAATGTTGTAAAAAACATCAAAGATAGCAACAAAAACATACCGATTCGAAAAAAACCTTCTTGAGTTTTTTGAGATAAAGGACGACCTAAAACTTTTTCAAATGCATAAAACATTAAGTGCCCACCATCTAACATTGGTATTGGAAATAAGTTAATTAAACCAAGGCTTATTGAAATATAAGCCATAATAGAGATAAAAGGTAAAATACCAATTTCAGCAACTTGACCTGTAATCTTTGCAATTCGAATGGGCCCTCCTAATTGAGAACTATCGCCCGATCCTGTTAACATAGTTCCTATATATTTAAGAGAAGAAGTACTTACAAAGTACACTTCTTTAACAGATTGAATTAATGCTTGGGCAGGTCCTAGTTTTACATGGTTAATTTCATTATTTACCGCTCCAAGTTTAATGCCAACCATTCTTTTATTAACTTTATTCCCTAAATTATCATCACTTAAAACAATGTTTGGCTTAATTTTAAGCAAATACTCTTGATCAAATCGCTCAACTTTAAAATCAATAACATCCCCTGTTGAAGTTGTTATATATTTTGAAACATCCATGATGCTTTCAACTTTGTTGCCATCAATTTCTAAAATAATATCATTATCTTTAAGCCCGCCAATCATTGCAGGACTATCTTTTTGAACTTCATTGATAACTGCAGGAGTAAAATCTTTACCAACAAAGGTATAAATACAAAAAAATATTGCTATCGCTAATAAAAAGTTAGCTAAGGGTCCACCAAATACAATTAACGCACGTTGATACAATGGTTTTATAACAAATAACTTTTCTTGGTCTTCTTCATTATATTGTTTTAATATTTTTTCATGATCTGCTTGAGAAAAAACATTACGATCGCCAAAAAATTTGACATAACCACCAAGGGGGATCCAACATATCTTCCAACGTGTACCATGCTTGTCATTCCAGCCAAATAGCTCTTGACCAAAACCAATTGAAAAATCAGTAACGCCTACTCCATATTTTTTTGCAAAATAATAATGGCCATATTCATGAATAAAAACTACAATAGTGATTAAAGCGATAAAAGGTATTATAAAATTTA
>JAYOZQ010000142.1:0-1983 GCA_038154225.1 Candidatus Pelagibacter sp. | reverse complement strand
GATATAGGATATGAAATTCAATCATTCGTTGAAGACAAAGGTTTTTCTGTTGTAAGAGATTTTTGTGGTCATGGTATCAGTACAACATTTCATGAGCCTCCTAATATTCTTCATTATGGAAGTAAAAACTCTGGAATGGATTTAAGACCTGGAATGACTTTTACAATTGAGCCTATGATTAATACAGGTAAATACGATGTTAAAATGTTAAATGATGGCTGGACTGCTGTTACCAAAGATAAATCTTTATCAGCACAATTCGAGCACACGTTAGGAATTACTGAAAATGGTTATGAAATCTTTACAGAATCTGCTAAAGGTTATTCCAAGCCTCCATACTTATAATTAATGATTAAAAGATACTCGCGAAAAGAATTAACTGACATTTGGTCAGAGGAAAATAAATATAAAATTTGGCTAGATGTTGAAGTTGCAGCTGCTGAAGCGATGGAAAAACTTGGTCAAATCCCAAAAGGTGTAGCATCAGTTGTTAGAAAAAAAGCTAAAATCAATGTAAGCAGAATTCACAAGATAGAGGCTGAGGTTAAACACGACGTTATAGCTTTTCTGACTTCTGTGACTGAAAAAGCAGGAATTAAAGCTAGATATCTTCATCAAGGTATGACCTCATCAGATGTATTGGATACAAGTTTTAATATCCAAATGGTTCAATCAGGTAAAATCATCCTAAAAGACCTAGATCAAATTTTAAAAGTTCTTAAAAAACAAGCTAAGAAATACAAATTTACCCCTTGCATGGGAAGAAGTCACGGTATTCACGCAGAACCCATTACTTTTGGATTAAAATTGGCTTCGTTTTACGAAGAATTTAAGAGAAATAGAAAAAGATTAGTAGATGCAATTGATGAAGTATCCACTTGTGCAATATCTGGGGCTGTTGGAACCTTTGCAAACATTAATCCTAATGTTGAAAAACACGTTGCAAAAAAATTAGGTTTAAAAGTTGAGCCAATTTCAACTCAAGTAATACCAAGAGACCGACATGCTTTTTATTTTTCAGTATTGGGAATTATTGCTGGATCAATTGAAAGAGTTGCAGTTGAGATTAGACATTTGCAAAGAACTGAAGTTTATGAATTACAAGAATTCTTTTCAAAAAATCAAAAAGGTTCTTCAGCAATGCCTCATAAAAAAAATCCAATATTAAGTGAAAACTTAACTGGTCTTGCAAGAATGGTTAGAAGTGCAGTCATTCCTGCTTTAGAAAATATTGCTCTATGGCATGAAAGAGATATTTCTCATTCTAGTGTTGAGAGAAACATCGGGCCTGATGCAAACATTACAACTGATTTTGCTCTTGTGAGACTAACAAATATTTTAGATAACATGATTGTTTACCCTAAAAAAATGTTAGAAAATTTAAATATCACCAAAGGATTGATTTTTTCACAAGAAGTAATGCTAGAGCTAACAAAATCTGGATTAAGTAGAGAGCAATCTTACAGAATGGTTCAAAATTATGCTAAAAAATGTTTCGCTGAGGATTTAAACTTATTTGATGTTATTAGTTCTGATAAGTTAATTATGAGTAAAATTACTCCTAAAAAACTAAAATCTATATTTAGTTACGCAAAACACTTTAAAAATGTGAATTTCATCTTTAGAAGAGTTTTTAAATAATGAAAAAAGGAAAAAAACTATACGAAGGAAAAGCTAAAATCATTTATGCAACAAATGATAAAAATTTAGTCATTCAATATTTTAAAGATGATGCAACCGCATTTAACAATCAAAAAAAATCTACTATTGAAGGAAAAGGTGTTTTAAATAACAGAATTTCAGAACACATCCTCTCCAACCTTTCTCAAATTGGAATTAAAAATCATTTAGTAAAAAGACTTAATATGAGAGAACAGGTTATTAAGTTAGTTGAAATTATTCCAATTGAATTCATTGTAAGAAATGTTGCAACTGGATCTATTACCAAAAGATTAGGAATTGAAGATGGAACAGTTTTAAAAG
>JAYOZQ010000141.1:0-2044 GCA_038154225.1 Candidatus Pelagibacter sp. | reverse complement strand
GAAGTTGCTGATGAAGATAATCTTGATAAATACACTGTAAATATTAGAGAATTTAATTCCTATGTTTCTCAGGATAAAAGAGTAGAGCAAATTATAGTACCTTTAGGGGATGGGATGACTGTTTGTAGAGTTTTATAATGTTTGAAGTACTAGGATTTTATAAATTTGTAAAAATTAAATCATTAAAAAAAAATAAAGTTTTACTCCAGGATTTTTTAATAAATAAAAAAATTAGAGGAACTATTATTATTGCTAGTGAGGGTATTAATGGAACTATATCTGGAAAAGCAAAAGATATTAAAAGCACTATTAAAAGGTTAAAAAAAATGTTTTCTTTTAAAGAATTTGATAACAGTAATAACTCTAAAAGTTCATTTCAGCCATTTCATAAACCTAAAGTTAAAGTAAAAAAAGAAGTTGTCCCAATGAATTTAACTTTAAATTCAAAAGATAGAAATTTAGATACCCATTTAGACCCTAAAGAGTGGAATGATTTAATTAAAAAAAAAGATACTCATATTATTGATACAAGAAAACCTTTCGAATTTGATGTTGGGACATTCAAAAAGTCAGTTAATCCTGATGTTAATAATTTTAGAGATTTTCCAAAATACCTAAATAAACTTAAAAAAGATAAACCAGTGGCTATGTTTTGCACTGGAGGAATTAGATGTGAAAAGACTTCAGTATATTTAAAAAAGAAAGGTTTTAAGAACATATATCAATTAAATGGTGGCATTTTAAACTATCTAAAAAAGATAAAAGAAAAAGATAGTTTATGGAAAGGAGAATGTTTTGTTTTTGATAACAGAATCAGCCTTAAACACGGTTTAAAAGTTGGAACTTACTTTATGTGTAGTGGGTGTAGAAAACCTATTTCTCCTAAAGATAAGAAATCAAAAAAATATGAAGAGGGTGTTTCTTGCCCAAATTGTCACGACAATTTGACTGAAACTCAAAAAGCAAGATTTCGAATGAGACAAAAACAAATAAACCTTGCTAAAAAGAGTGGATCAAAGCATATATTCCAGAAAGAATTTAAATAAAATATTTTGTCTAAACAAATAAATTTAACCAAAGATCCTATTTGGGATCTTCTTAGAAAAGTTACCATACCTGCTAGTGTAGGTTCATTGTTTCAGACTTTCTATAATTTAGTCGATACTTGGTTTGCAGGTAAAATTTCTGCTGAAGCGATAGGCGCTATAGCTAAATCATTCCCTATATATTTTGTAATCATAGCAGTTGGTGTAGGAATTGGTGCTGCAACAAATGCAATGATTGGTAATTCGATAGGTGAAAAAAAACAACGTGTCGCTTCAATGTATATTGCCCAATCTTTGATCTTTGCTCTATTAATTTCAATTGTAGTTACACTTTTTGGTCTTAATGCATCTAATTTTCTATTAAGTGTTATGGGTTCTGATGTTGCAGGCATTGCACTCACACGAGAATATTTAGATATTATTTTTTATGGAACATTTATAGTGATGATACAAATATCTTTAAATGGAACATTAAACGCTCAAGGTGATACTAAAAGTTATAGAAATACATTAATATTTAGTTTTTTTTTAAATATTATCTTAAATCCATTATTTATATGGGGCTATGGTATAATACCAGCATTCGGTATTGCAGGACTTGCTATTGCCACTGTAATTTCTCAATCAATTGGAACAATTTATTTAGCCTATAAAGTTAATCAATGTGAAATAAGAGAGTATTTGAAGTTAGTATGCTTTATTCCTAAGTTTGATTATTTAAGTCCTTTAGCAAAACAATCTATTCCAATTATGTTTAGTATGTTGTTTATTGGAGTTGGCATATTTAATATTTTATATTTCATTGGAAAATTTGGAGATTTAGCAACAGCTGGTTATGGAGCCGCTTTAAGAGTTGAACAAGTTTTCTTGTTACCTGTTATTGGTCTAAACACAGCTGTACTTTCGATTGGAGGACAAAACTTTGGTGCAAAAAAATTTAATCGAATAAGAGAATTATATTCAAAGGCTCTTTTGTTTGGATCTTCATTTATGGTTGG
>JAYOZQ010000140.1:0-2063 GCA_038154225.1 Candidatus Pelagibacter sp. | reverse complement strand
GGACCTGCTGGATATTTTGAAAATCCTAGCTTTGCTAATGGTAGTATTGAAATTGCTAAGAAGATAATTGAAAATAATAAATCTAATAAAATCTATTCAGTTGCTGGAGGAGGAGATACAGTTTCATTATTGAATAGTTTAAATGCAGTAAATGATTTTAATTTTGTTTCAACTGCTGGGGGAGCTTTTTTAGAATATCTTGAAGGCAAAGAACTTCCTGGTATAAAAGCTTTAAACTAAAATGTCTGAACTTAATAAAATAGCCCTTAAAATTCTTTCAAATGGTAAAGGCATACTAGCTGCAGACGAAAGTAATGGAACGATGACTAAAAGATTAGAGTCAGTAAATATTCAATCAACACCAGAAAATAGACTTCTTTTTAGAGAAACACTTTTTACAGCAGATAGCATGAAAGACTGTATTGGTGGAGTTATATTGTATGATGAAACAATCAATCAAAAATCAGGTAATGGAAAAACAATCCCAGCCATAATTTCAGAGACAGGAGCTGTTCCAGGTATTAAAGTTGATACTGGTGCAAAAGATTTGGCCAATTCATTAGATGAAAAAGTTACCGAGGGTTTAGATGGACTAAGAGAAAGATTAAAAAAATATTATGAGCTTGGTGCAAGATTTACAAAGTGGAGAGGTGTTTATAATATTGGAGAAAAATACCCAAGTAAAATTGCAATTAATTCAAATGCTCATGCGCTAGCAAGATATTCTGCTCTAGTACAAGAATGTGGAATGGTTCCAATTGTTGAACCAGAAGTCTTAATGGATGGAGATCACTCTGCTGATGATTGCTTAATAAAAACATCAGAAGTAATTCAAAAATGTTTTGAAGAGCTTTTAATTCACAAAATTGACCTTACAGGCATAATTTTAAAACCAAATATGATTTTAGCAGGTAATAAATCAAAAAATAAAATCTCTAATGAAGAAGTTTCTTCTAAAACACTTGAGTGTTTAAAAAAATCAGTTCCAAATGAAGTTCCTGGAATTGCTTTTTTGTCTGGTGGCCAATCAGAAATTGAGGCAACAGAAAATTTAAACTTAATCAATAAAAATAATAATACTAATTTTATAATGACTTACTCATATGGAAGAGCTCTTCAACAAAGTGCTTTAAAATTCTGGGCAAAAGATATTAAGAATATCGAAGGTACTCAAAATATTTTTAATCATAGAGCAAGAATGAACACTTTAGCAGCTCAAGGCAAATGGTCTAAAGAACTTGAGAATAAATAAAAAAAAATTTATTTATCTTATTTCCCCAAATAAAATTTATCCTGAGTTCTATCATGATTTAAACCAGGTACTTAGAACTGGCAAAGTAGCTCTATTTCAATTGAGACTTAAAAAATATTCACTTAAACAAAAAATTGTAATTGGAAAAAAAATTCAAAGAATTTGTAAAAAAAATAATATTAAATTTTTAGTCAATGATGATCCCATACTCTCAAAAACACTTAATGCAGATGGTTGTCATTTAGGTCAAAAAGATATGACCATTAAAAATGCTAGAAAAATAATTAGAAATAAGATTATTGGAGTTACCTGCCATAATTCTATCAAATTAGCAAAAGCTGCTATTAAAGAAAATGCTGATTATATTGCCTTTGGCGCCTTCTTTTCTACTACAACCAAAAAAGTAAAATTTAAGGCTGATATTAAAATTTTAAATAAAATTAAAAAGTTAACCAAAACCCCAATAGTTGCAATTGGTGGAATAAATTTTGATAATTATAAAAAACTGCTATTGAACAATGCTAATTTATTAGCTATTTCAAGCTACGTTTGGAATAATAAAAAATATAAACCCTTAGAAACTATAGAAAAACTTAAATGAAGATTAATGCAGGAGAAATTAGAGTAGGAATGCTTTTAGAGTATAAAAGTGATTTATGGCAAGTTCTAAAAACTCAACATGTGAAACCAGGTAAAGGTGGAGCATTTGCCCAAGTGGAAATGAAAAGTTTGGAAAAAAACACAAAATTAAATGAGCGATTTAGATCTAGTGAAACTGTTGAAAAAGCATCATTAGAAGAAACTAAATTTA
>JAYOZQ010000139.1:0-2069 GCA_038154225.1 Candidatus Pelagibacter sp. | reverse complement strand
TTAAAACCAGTGATGGATAAATTAGCTGATGAGTATAAAGGTAAAGCTGGTTTTTATTATGCTGATATCGAAGATGGTGGAATTAATACTGGTAGTGCAGCTGGTATTAGAGGAGTCCCAACAGTGATTATCTACAAAAAAGGGGTAGAAGTTGATCGAAAAGTTGGTGGCGTTCCTGAAAGCCACATGAAAGAATTTTTAGATAAAAATATCTAATTTAAATTCAATACTTCCCCAGCAAGATATAAAGATCCAGTAATTAGGATAATATCGTTTTCCTTGACCGGAATTGACCTGATAGCATCCTGTATACTTTCTTGGTAATTGATATTTTTGAAGCTATTTAGCTTATCTTTAAGCTCTTTTCCTTTAATGGAGTTTGGTTGATTAGGGATATCTATTGTGGTCAAGGTTTTAACATCCTTAAAGTAACTCATATATTCATTATGATCTTTATTAGCCATCATTCCTAAGATGATGTGTTTATTACAATTTAAACTTTCTAAATATTCATTTAATACTTTTGCCCCTAAAGGATTATGTGAGCCATCAACAAAAAGTTGATGATCTTTTGCAAGCTCTTTAAGTTTACCAGATTTAATTTCCTGTAATCTTGCAATACTGTTTATTTTTGTAATTCCTTGTTTGATATGTTCATCTTTTATATCAAAATCTTTTATGGTTCTTAAAGTTGCAATAGCAGTTGAGATATTTTCTAATTGAAATTGACCCTTAACATTAGGCATTGGAAATTTTATTCCACCCAATTGATCTTCATAATAAAAGAAATCATTTTCTTTCATTGTAAAACTATAATTTTCATTATGAAAAAACTTGTTTGAACTATTATTTGATATTGTTTTTTTAATACTATCTGTAATTTCTTTAGAACTTTGTTTTGCAACTATAATATTTGAATTTAAAAGAGTTGAAGTTTTCTCATAAATAATTTTTTCAACAGTTTGTTCATTTTCAGGTAGCCAATCTAAATGATCAAGACCAATAGAAGTTACAATACTTGCTAGATTAGTTTTAAGGATATTAGTCGCGTCAAACCTATGAAATAAGCCAGTTTCTATTAGATTGATATTATCTGGATATTGAGAAGCTTTTAAAAAGTAAGCTGCAGTTAATATCTCAAAAAAAGTAATGGGCTCATTATTGTTAGCACTTTCAATTTCTTCAAATAAATTTGTGAGTTCTTCATCATTAAGCTCTTCATTATTAAAAACAAAACGTTCATTAATACTTTTGATATGAGGGCTTGTGTAAATATTACATTTGATATTTGCTTCTTTTAAAATAGCAAACATTGCTTGGATGGTTGAATACTTTCCATTGGTTCCTACAATTGAAATTGCTTTAAGTTTATCTTGAGGATTTCCTAATCTTTGACAGAGATTTTGAATACGATCTAAACTAAGATCTATTTCTTTAGGATGCAGCTCTTGTAAGCGACTGACTATCTTCTGAAGTTTCATTTTGCTCAGAACTTATAACAGAATTTTGCTTTAACAATATTGATAATAAAGTTCCTATTTTGGATGCAAGATCTTTACGCTCAACAATTAAATCAACAAAACCTGTTTTTTCCACATATTCACTTTTCTGAAATCCTTCAGGCAATTCTTCTTTAACTGTTCCTTGAATAACTCTAGCACCAGCAAAAGCAATTAATGCACCAGGTTCAGCGATATGAATATCTCCTAACATTGCATAAGAAGCAGTAATACCACCCGCTGTTGGATCCGTAATGCATACTAAATAAGGTAAACCATTTTTCTTTAATTCATTGATTGCAAGGGTTGTTCTAGTCATTTGAGAAAGTGAAATTAAACTTTCCATCATTCTCATTCCACCTCCAGCACTGATACATAAAAAAGGAGTTCTGTTTTCTATTGCATGCTGAATGCCATATAAAAAAGCTTCTCCTTCAGCTGCAGCCATTGAAGCACCTAGAAAATCAAAGTCAGATGCAACTGCGGTAATCTTGATATTATTAATAGTCCCACATGCAACCATCATTCCACATTCCATACCCGTTTTTTTACGAGCAGCTTTTAATCTAT
>JAYOZQ010000138.1:0-2075 GCA_038154225.1 Candidatus Pelagibacter sp. | reverse complement strand
GAGTTTAATCAGAAAAATTAATAAAATTGTAAGCGAGGTTATTACAAAAGAAAAAAAGAAGAAACATAAAGTTAATGGAACCCAGTCATACAATAATTATCATTTTGTATACAACTCAAATAATTCTAAAAATAAAGAAATTTTAAGACTAAATAACCCTCAAAACAGACATAAGATCTTCTACCAACTGTCTAGAAATAAAAAAATAATATCTATAGCTAAAAAATTACTAGGAGGAACAGTTAGATTTCATCTTGGAAAATTAAATTTTAAATTACCAAATAAGAAAAAAGGAAGTGAAATTGGATGGCATCAAGATTGGGCTTTTTACCCACATACCAATGATGATTTAATCACAGTTGGTATATATTTGGATGATTGCTATGAGAAAAATGGTCCTCTTAAGATAATTAAGAATTCACATAAAAAAAAATTATACAGTCATCACAATAAAGAAAATTATTTTGTTGGAAAAATAGATACTAAAAGAAATAAAATTGGAACAAATAATAGTGTTTCCATAACCGGAACTGCTGGAACAGTTGTTTTTTTTCATTGTAGATCAGTTCATGGTTCTGGACACAATCTAATGGATAACTCGAGACCATTAATTTTATTTGGTTACAGGGCATGCGATGCTTGGCCATTAATTAATGATGGAAATCCTCATCCAGAGGTAGATTTAGAAAATTACGATAAAAATATTATTGTAGGAAATAAGTCAATAAAACCAAGATTAACTAAAGTTCCAACAATAATTCCACTACCTAAGAAGAAGCATTACGTTTCAATTTATGAGCTACAAAAAAATTAATTTAGAAATCAAATTAATGAATATCCAGAGGATCTCACTGTTCTAATTAATTCTTTGTTATTGTTAATATTAATTGATTTTCTTAATCTTCTAATGTGAACATCTATAGTTCTAGTTTCTACATTAATATTATTTGGCCAAACATTTTCTAAAATTTGATCTCTTGTAAACACTCTTTTTGGGTTTGTAAGAAAAAATTCCAATAATCTAAACTCTGTTGGTCCAAGTTGTATTTCAATAGAATCTCTAAAAACTCTTTTCTCTAGCCTATCTAATCTTAGATCATCAATTTCAAGAGTATCTGACACAGTTTTAGGATCAGATCTTCTTAGAATGGCTTTAATTCTTGCTAAAAGCTCATTATAACTAAACGGCTTTGTTAAATAATCATCTGCCCCACTATCTAATCCTTTAATCTTATCCTCTTCTTCACCTTTTGCTGTAAGCATAATTACTGGTAAGTTTTTAAAACTTTTATCTTTTCTAATACTTTTACATATTTCTATTCCAGATAAATCAGGCAACATCCAGTCTAACAAAAGTAAATTTGGTTCAAATTTTTTTATATCTTTTAACCCTTCATTGCCATTTATTGCTGAAGAAACGATAAAACCATCTCTTTCTAAATTGTGTTGAACTAACTGAATTATTGAAGTTTCGTCTTCAATAATAAATATTTTTCCGTTCATCTTTATTGTTGGATAACTTTTCCCTTAGGTCTACTTCCTTTTAAATATTCACCTTTTATCAAATAACAAATAGTCTCTGCAATATTAGTTATATGATCTCCTGCTCTTTCTAAATTTTTAGTAGCAAAAATTAAATGTGTAGAAAAATCTAAATTCTTTTTATCTTTTGAAAGAAAGTCAATTACACTTTCCATAGCAATGTATGTTAAATCATCAACTTGTTCATCTTTTTCCCATACTTCTTTTGCTTTATCATAATTTTTATTTACATAGCTATCCAAAACATCATTAAGTTGCTTGATAACAAGATCACCTAACCTCTTTAAATTTGCTAGTAATTCTTCAGGTAAATCTAGAGGCAAAGGTTTAACTTTTTTTGCATTACTTTTTGATAGATCCCCAATTCTTTCTAAATCTTGAGAGATTTTTAATGAACTAATTGTTTCCCTTAAATCGATAGCCATCGGAGCTCTTTTGACTAACAATGTCATTATTTGTGTATCAATTTTTGATCTAAACTTATTAATTTCATCATCACTTTTGATAATTTTATCAATAGAGTCTTTATCAAC
>JAYOZQ010000137.1:0-2077 GCA_038154225.1 Candidatus Pelagibacter sp. | reverse complement strand
AAAGAACCTGTTAAAGCATTTCAAATTGGTGGTCCTTTAGGAGGTGTTGTTCCTTTAAGTGAAATAGAAAATTTAAATTTAGACTTTCAAGAGTTTACTTCTAAAGGTTTTATGTTGGGACATGCAAGTGTCGTTAGTATTCCAAAAGATTTTTCAATGGCCGAATATATTCATCATTTATTTGAATTCTCAGCTGAAGAATCGTGTGGCAAATGTTTTCCTGGAAGACTGGGATCTTATAGAGGTAAAGAAATGTTTGACCAAGCAAAGAAAGGAACTGCTAAAATACCTCTTAAATTACTTAACGAATTGCTTGTTACAATGCAAAAAGGCTGTTTATGTGCTCTTTGCGGAGCCATCCCTACTCCAATTATGAATATTCTTAAGTACTTTGGAGAAGAAATGAAAAATGATATGGTAAAAGATAATTAATGAGTTCTGAAAAAAGAAAAATAGCTTATATCGATGGAAAACCGTATGAAATCGGTGCTAACCACACATCTATATTAAAATTTGTTAAAAGTTATGTTGGAGAAAAAAAAGTTCCAACTCTTTGTGATGACCCAAATTTAGCTCCTTATGGTGCTTGTAGAGTTTGTTCAGTTGAAGTTGCTTTAGAAAAAGATGGCCCAACAAGAATGGTTGCCTCTTGTCATACTCCAGTGGTTGAAAACCAACATATCTTTACGTCCAATGAAGCAATAACAAGTCTTAGAAAAAATATAGTTGAATTAGTTTTAACAGATCACCCTATGGAATGTGATAGTTGTGAAGTAAATAATAATTGTGAACTTCAAACAGTTGCTAATGATTTAGGTATTTCGGATCACAGATATAACAGTCCAAAACAACATAAAGGAATTCCAAGAGATACTTCTCATGATTATATGAGAATGAATTTAGATAACTGCATTAATTGTGGAAGATGCGTTAGAGCTTGTGATGAAATCCAAGGTTCTTTTGTTCTAACAATGAGTGGCAGAGGGTTTGAGTCAAGAATTACTACAGATAACGATATGATGTTTGGAGATAGTTCTTGTGTATCTTGTGGTGCTTGTGCACACACTTGTCCAACGGATGCTATATCAGATGTCTTTCAATCAAAATCTGCTGCTGTAGATAAAAAAGTTAGAACCACATGTTCTTATTGTGGAGTTGGATGTAACTTGGAAGCGTCAATTAAAGATGAAAAAGTTGTAGCAATTGATACACCAAAAGAAACTGAGGTAAATGCTGGGCATACTTGTATTAAAGGAAGATATGCATTTAGTTTTTACGACCATCCTGACAGATTAAAAACTCCTTTGATAAAACGAAATGGAAAATTTGAAGAAGCTTCTTGGGATGAAGCTTATGATTTTATCAAAAAAGAAATGAATAGAATTGTTAAAGACAATGGTCCTGATGCTTTTGCTGGTATTTCATCAGCAAGATGTACTAATGAAGAAAACTATGTATTTCAAAAAATGATTAGAGCCGCTGTTGGAACTAACAGTGTAGATTGTTGTGCTAGGATTTGTCACTCACCAACAGCTTGGGGGATGCAACAAACTTTTGGAACGGGTGCTGCTACTAACTCTACTGAAGATATTTATCATGCGGATTGTTTTATTGTTATTGGAGCAAATCCAACTAACGCTCACCCTGTAACTGGAGCAAAAATAAAACAACAAGTAATGAAGGGAAAAAAATTAATTGTACTTGACCCCGTAACTACTGAATTAGCTAAACTTGCAGATTATCATATTAAACTAAGACCTGGAACTAACGTTGCTGTTCTTAATATGATGTTACACTTTATTATAAAATCAAAACTCTATAATGCTGATTTTGTAAGAGATAGAACTGAGGGATTTGACAATTTCCTTAAAGAAATTGAAAGACAAGATGTTGATCACTTAGCTAGCGTTGCTGGTGTTGATAAACAATTAGTTAAAGAAGCAGCTATAGCTTATGCGACTGCTAAAAATTCAATGGAGTTCCATGGATTAGGGGTAACTGAACAAGAACAGGGATCAAAAACAGTAATGTTAATCGCTGATCTTGCAATGATTACTGGAAATATTGGTAGAAAAGG
>JAYOZQ010000136.1:0-2125 GCA_038154225.1 Candidatus Pelagibacter sp. | reverse complement strand
ATCTAGTAATTGAATATTATTCTAGATAATATTATTTTTTAAAATTAATTCCTTTATCTTCAAGAACTTTTTTAAGTTCACCATTTTCGTACATTTCTTTTACGATATCACAACCACCAACAAATTCTTTTTTAATATATAGTTGAGGGATAGTCGGCCAATCACTGTAGACTTTAATACCTTCTCTAATATTTTGATCTTCTAAAACATTCACACCTTGAAAATTAACTTCAAGAATTTTTAGCATGTTTGATACAGCCATTGAGAAACCACACTGAGGAGCATCTGGCGTTCCTTTCATAAATAAGCATACTTCATTACTATCAATATGATTTTGAATTAAACTTTTTGTATTATCGTCCATTATTGCTCCTTTGTTTTAATTGCTAGGGCATGTAATTCATTTCCCATTTTACCCTTAAGAGAATTATACACCATTTTGTGTTGTTCAATTTTACTTTTGCCTGAAAATTGAGCGGAAGTGACAGTTGCTGAATAATGATTTCCATCTCCAGCTAAATCTTGAATTTCAACAGTAGCATCAGACAATGCTTCTTTGATTAAACTCTCAATTTCTTTTAAATCCATTGCCATTATTTACTCATGTAATTTGTTAGCCAATTTGTATTCGATGTTATTAATTCGTCAATTGATACTTTTGTCTTTTCATTAATAAACAATTGATCTTCATTAATCGTTCCAAGTTCATCATAATGAACGGCGTTTTTGTTTAAAATATCAGTCACTTTTTTAAGACTATCTTTACTAACTTCAATTATGTATCTGCCTTGATCTTCACCAAAGTAGTACTCAATTTCATTAATTAAATATTTTGGTTTTTTAAGATTAATTCCCTTATTTCCTTTAATACACATCTTTGAAACAGCAGTAATTATTCCTCCAATGGATACATCATGAGCACTTTTGATATGACCTGCATCAATTAACTTTAATACAGTTTCTCCATTATTTTTTTCATTAAATAAATTTACCTCTGGTGGAGGGCCATTTTTTTCATTTAAAATATTTCTTGCAAGTAAACTCTGATCAATATGACCTTCAGTTTTACCAATAACTAGAACGATATTATCAACTTGCTTAAAATCCATGGTAATCATTTTTTTATAATCTTTAATTAAACCAACTCCTCCAATAGATGGGGTAGGCTTAATTCCTTCATCTTTGGTTTGATTATAAAAAGATACATTTCCTGAAACGACAGGGAATTTTAAATAACCAGCAGCTTCTCCAATGCCTTGAACGCACTCAACAAACTCTCCCATATTTTCCTCATTTTCAGGACTACCAAAGTTTAAACAATTAGTAATAGCAACTGGTTTTGCTCCAACAGAAATTAAGTTTCTAAAACTTTCACAAACTACTTGTTTTCCACCAGTTAATGGATGTGCCCAACAATAAACTGCAGAACTATCAACTGATGCTGCAACTGCTTTATCAGTTCCATGAACACGAACAACCCCTGAGTCACCTCCAGGTTTTTGAATAGTGTCTCCCATAACAGTGTGATCATACTGTTGCCAAATCCACTCTTTACTACAAACATTTGGATGAGATAAAACTTTCTTTAAAACATCTATAATTTTTAAATTTTTAAGTTCTTCTTTTTTAATTTTATTTTTTTTAGGAAGTTTTGCTTTTTTCCATTTACGGTCATACATTGGTGAATTTTCAACTAAAGTATTAACTGGAATATCTGCTACTTGTTCATTATCAAAAAATAATTCAATTTTTTTAGAATTAGTTGTTTTACCAATTACAGCAAAATCTAAATTCCATTTATCAAATATCTTTTTAGCTTTTTCTTCTTTGCCGTTTTCAAGAACAATTAACATTCTTTCTTGGCTTTCAGAGAGCATAATTTCATAAGGGGTCATGTTTGCTTCCCTGCATGGAACTTTATTTAAATTAATTTCAATTCCAAGATTTCCTTTGGAAGCCATTTCAATACTAGATGACGTTAATCCTGCTGCACCCATATCTTGAATTGCTATAATTGAATCTCCTGCCATTAATTCAAGACATGCTTCGAGTAATAATTTTTCAGTAAATGGATCACCAACTTGAACTGTTGGTTTTTTTTCTTCAATTTTTTCATCAAAACTAG
>JAYOZQ010000135.1:0-2130 GCA_038154225.1 Candidatus Pelagibacter sp. | reverse complement strand
TTTCTTGAGTAAGAATTTTTTCTGCAACATTTTCTATAATGTCATCTTTTGAAACATTTAAATCACCCAAATTGTCGTTGGTTGAAGCGTCCATTATATCTTCAATTACTAAAACTTTTTCTCTTGGAACTTCTTCCGTAAACTTCCTTACATATTCTGTAGCTGGGTTTAATACTATATTGGCTGGTGTATCTAGTTGTTCAATTATACCATCTTTCATAATCGCTATTCTATCTGCTAGCTTTAATGCCTCATCAAAATCATGAGTAATAAACATAATAGTTTTTTGTAATTTTTCTTGAAGTCTTAAAAACTCATCTTGCATTTCTTTTCTAATTAAAGGATCTAATGCAGAAAAAGGTTCGTCTAAAAACCATATATCAGGTTCTACCGCTAATGATCTTGCAATCCCTACTCTTTGTTGTTGTCCCCCTGAAAGCTCTCTTGGAAAGTAATTTTCTCTTCCATCCAGTCCAACTAATTTGACCATTTCCATTGCTCTACTAATACTATCTTGTGTATTCGTACCTTTTATTTGAAGTGGAAAAGCAATATTTTCAACAACTGTTTTATGTGGCAACAAAGCAAAGCTTTGAAAAACCATTCCCATTTTATTTCTTCTAAGATCAATAAGTTCTTTATTATTTAATTCCAATAGATCTTGTCCCTCTATGAAAATTTTTCCACCAGTTGCATCTGTTAATCTTGAAATACATCTTAATAATGTTGATTTACCTGAGCCAGACAAACCCATTACTACAAGCATTTCTCCTTTTTTAACCTCAAAAGAAGCATTATTAACTCCAACTATACATCCTTTATCTTGAAAAGTTTTTGCATCTACATTGCCATTTGCTTCTTCAAGCATTTTTTTGGCATTTTCTCCAAAAATTTTGTAAACCGATTCACATTTGATTACTGTCTCAGACATAAGTTTTTTAAAGTTATATTAAATTTAATAAGATTTAAATGTTAATAATTGTTGCCTTTCCTCATTAAAAATTTTTAATAAAATAAACTCTTGTATCAATTCCGGTACTTAAAAAACTTAAAGCTTCTCCACTTATAGTAATACTCTCATCCACTCCTACATTATTTCCACTAACAGTAAAACCGGCGAAGCATTTACTTTTTTCTTGATCCCATTTTACAAAAGTTTCATCAATTTGATTTCCATTAATTGTGTATAGCTCATGAGCTCTATAATTTAAAAAATTAGCACCCATTATAGCTCTTTGTGGGATTAATTTTGTAGCTTTGCACACTTGTTCATAGACGTCATCTGTTAATTTGTAATGATCTGTTCCATCAAACGATACCAGTATTCCTGAGGGTAACTTTGAGATCAACTCACTTAGTTTTTTTTCTTCAGCAATTCTTTGTTCTTCCAATTTCATTCTTTTAACTAAATCATCACCTTGTCCAAATAATCCATTTAAAACAGCAAAAAAAGCTATTACTATTAGTGTAACTATCGTCAAGCCAATAAATTGCTTTGTAAATTTTTGAGAGTTTTTAGTTTTACTTAAATTATTTTCTCTGGACATTACTCTTGCATCTTTCCATTTATCCAAGTGCCTGTTTTTTGTTTACCATCAGCCCAAGTAAACGTCCCTTGTCCATTCATAAAACCTTTAGACCACTCACCTTCATAAGTAGATCCATCTGGAAATGTTAGAATACCTTGTCCACTCCACTCGCTATTTTTAAATTCACCTTTGTAGACATATCCATTTGGCCATGTCTCGACTCCTTGACCTTGTTTTTTAGTTGCAACCCATTCACCTTCATAAGTTGTCTTATCAGTGTAGACCCATTTACCATAACCATTTTCACAATTTCCCTCTTTACATCCAGTGCTTCGAGCAAATGCAGAAAAGCTAATTAAAAAACTTAAAACTATGAAAAGTAGAAATTTTTTCATGAATATATTTTACACAAATTTTAATAAAAAAAAATCCCCCCTAACTAAATTACGTTTAGGGGAGATTTAAAAATTTAAGCTTTTAAATTAATTTAAAAAAGCTTTCCAAACAGACTCGTTATCAGCTAACCATTTTTTAGCTGCATCTTCGTGAGTCATTTTGTCAACGTCAACTAAAGCTGCCATTGCACCAATTTGACTTGTAG
>JAYOZQ010000134.1:0-2193 GCA_038154225.1 Candidatus Pelagibacter sp. | reverse complement strand
AATTTTTAATTGCTAATTATCCAATACCTTTTTATTTAGGTGGTGCTTCAATTTTGATTGTTGTAGTTGTTGCTATTGATACAGTGACACAAATACAAACAAGATTAATGAGTTCTCAATATGAGCAATTAATCAAGAAAACAAAATTTGGTAAATAAGTGAATATTATTTTATTTGGGCCTCCAGGCGCAGGTAAAGGCACTCAAGCTCAATTAATTGTTAAAAAACATAATTACTTTCAACTATCAACTGGTGACTTATTAAGAAATGAGACAAAGAAAAATACTGATTTAGGTAATGAAATAGAGTCAATTATTTCAAAAGGTAACTTTGTTTCAGATGAAATTGTTAATAAACTTCTTAAAAATACTATTTTAAATTTAAAATTTAGAGATCGAATTATATTTGATGGATATCCTAGAAGTATAGATCAAGCGAAAAATCTTGATTTAATTTTAAGTGAATTTGATCAAAAAATAGATCTTATTATTTCACTTGTGGTATCTCGCGAAATTATTGAAAAGAGAATAATTGGAAGAGTAACGTGTGATAAATGTAATTTAACATTAAATGAATTTTTTAATAAAGCTGAAATAGATTTGCATCCATGTGGTAAAGAACATTTTGAAAAAAGAAAAGATGACAACCTTGAAACAATAATGTCTAGGTACGATATTTATACAAAAACGACAGAACCAGTTCTTAATTTTTTTTCAAAAAATTCAAATTTCCATGAGATCGATGGAACTCTCGAAATTGATCAAATAACCGCTAAAATAGACACTTTTATCAATGTTTAATGCGTTGACTTTGGAGAATCTTATTATATAAAAGGCTCAAATTATCACAAAAATTATGGCTCGTATCGCAGGTATAAACATTCCACAAAATAAACTTGTTCATATAGGTTTAACTTATATTTATGGAATTGGGGATAAATTTTCTAATCAAATTTGTACATCACTTGAAATTCCAAGAGCAAAAAGAATTAATGAATTAACAGATGATGAAATTTTAAAAATCAGAGAATATATTGATGCTAATTTTAAAGTTGAAGGTGATTTAAGAAGAGATTATTCGCTTACAATTAAAAGATTGATTGACCTTGCTTGTTATAGAGGAACAAGACATAGAAAAAAATTACCTGTAAGAGGTCAAAGAACAAGATGTAATGCAAGAACAAGAAAAGGAAAAGCAATCGCTATTGCTGGTAAAAAATTAACTCCAACTAAAAAATAATTATGGCTAAAGCTGATAAAGTTGAAAATAAAGATCAGAAGGTAGAGAAGTCTTCAAAAAAAAGTAATAAAAGCTCATACTCAAAAAAGAAAAAAATTAAAAAAAATATTCTTAATGGGATTGCATATGTGCAATCAACTTTTAATAATACAATTATTTCAATTGCAGATACTAATGGAAATGTTATTTCTTGGGCATCTGCAGGGCAAAAAGGATTTAAAGGATCTAGAAAATCAACTCCTTATGCCGCACAAATTGCTGCTGATGCTGCTGCCTCTAAAGCATTAGAATATGGAATGAAAACTTTATCTGTTGAAGTGAAGGGCCCTGGGTCTGGACGTGAAACAGCTTTAAGAGCATTGCAAGCAAGAGGTTTTAAAATTTTATCAATTAAAGATACTACACCCATGCCTCATAATGGAACTAGACCACCAAAGAAAAGGAGAGTTTAATGGAAGTCGAAAATGTAAATGTAAAAAATTGGAAATCATTAATTAAGCCATCTAAATTAGATGTTCAAATTAGTGATGACTTAACTCATGCTAAAATTATAGCAGAGCCTTTAGAAAAAGGTTATGGATTAACATTAGGTAATTCTCTAAGAAGAATTTTACTTTCATCAATAAGAGGTGCTGCTGTTACCTCTATTCAAATTGATGGTGTTTTACATGAATTTACATCTATCAAAGGTGTAAGAGAAGATGTTACTGATATTGTTTTAAACGTAAAATCTTTAGCATTAAAATGTAATTCAGAAGGTACAAAAAAGCTTATCTTGGATGCAAAAGGTCCAGGTGAGATTAAAGCTTCTGATATCACGCAAGTTGCTGATGTAGAAATATTAAATCCAGAACTTGTAATTTGTAATTTAGATGAAAATACAAATTTTCATATGGAAATGAATGTAAATACTGGAAAAGGTTATGTTCCTGCTGATTTAAATAAACCAGAAGA
>JAYOZQ010000133.1:0-2193 GCA_038154225.1 Candidatus Pelagibacter sp. | reverse complement strand
TGCTAAGATTGTTTGGACAAAGAAGATAATCTTATTTTTGTAGCTTTTTCCAATTAGTATTTTTTAATAATACTTTAAGGTCAAAAGAGTTTTTTAAGATTTTTCCACTGGTATCAGTTATCAAGTATCTAAGATTTTTATTCTTAGGCTTAAAGTTTTTGCAAATTTTATATAAAGCATTCTCTGCAGCATTTCTAAAGACACTAAAGCTCACTTGTTTACTTGAGATACTTAAACCATAATCTTTCCATGATCCTTCAGACACCATTTTTGCATACAAATCTAAGATAATTTTTAGTTCTTCTTTTTCAAAAAATTGTTTTTCTTCTATTTGTTTGTGAGGATTATTAACAACTAGTTTTAAGTTACTAGGCATCCATTTTGTGTTTGTTGATTAATGGTATCTGGAAACCAGTAAATACAATGGTTATTGGCAACATTCCCCATACTTTAAAGTTTACCCAAAACTCTTCAGTTTGAGTTCTCCAAACGCATTCATTTAGTATCGCAAGACCAAAGAAAAAAAACATCCATCTTCTATTTAACAATTCCCATCCTAAATCTGAAAGTGGAATTGATTTACCCATAATTTTTTTTAATACAGGTTCTTTGGTAAAATATTTTCCAAAATATAAAGCTAAAGCAAAAATAATATTTATTATGGTTGGTTTTACATAAATAAATATAGGATCATTAAAATAAATGGTTAATCCCCCAAAAAATGTAATTAATATTCCACTAATTAATGGCATTGGAGGTATTTTTTTTTCAAAAAACCAAACAACAGCTAAAGCAACTAAAGTTGCAACTATAAGTGGAGGAATAGCGACTGATAAATTTTTATCACTATTGTAGTAGTAGAAAAAAAATATAGCTAATGGTCCAAAATCTGTAACAAATTTTAAAAAAGATTTATTCACTCAAAAGATACTAACATATTTGACACATCACAAAACATTAATCTTTTTAGCATTGATTTTTATTTTTAAATACCCATACTAACAATATGCCAATTCAAAAAGCTAAATTCTCAATTGGAGATATCGTAAAACATAAACACTTCGAATTTAGAGGTGTAATATACGATGTAGATTTTGAATTTAATAATTCTGAAGAATGGTATCAATCTATTCCAAAAAATGTGAGACCAAGAAAAGATCAGCCTTTTTATCATCTGTTAGCTGAAAATGACGAAATAACTTATGAAGCCTATGTTTCAGAACAAAATCTTCTTATGGATGACTCTGATGAGCCAATAAAACATCCTTTAATTGAAGAGATTTTTTCAGGAAAAAAAGGTTCTAGTTATTTTAAGATGTCTAACTAAACCTATCATTTTTCAAACACATTTAGCTCAAATCTAAGCCATATAAATTAATTAAATTAATCTCATATTCTGATCAAGAGTGTTAAACGTTAATTTCAAATCATTATCTCCCTCTGCATTCTTGATCGGAAATCCTTTTCATACTAAACATCACTAATTAAAAATGTTTAAACTATTTCATCCAAACAAGATTTTTCAGATAACTTCTAAGGCTCCCAAATATGTTCTGATTTTATTTGTAATGGTGCTTTCAGTTGGATTAACCGAAGCGCTAATATTGTCGCCTGAAGATTATAAGCAAAGTGATGCTGTTAGAATTATGTATGTGCATGTTCCAGCTGCATGGATTTCTTTGGGTATTTTTTCAAGCATAACTTTTTTATCTATTAGTGGATTCATTTTTAAAAATAAGAATTTTTTTTTAATTGCAAAAAGTTTAGCACCTTCAGGATTTGTTTTTAATATTATTGCATTAGTGACTGGTGCTATCTGGGGAAAGCCAACATGGGGAACTTGGTGGGCTTGGGATGCAAGAATAACTTCAATGTTAATATTAGCACTCTTTTATGCAATGTATTTAATTTCATGGAGAATTTATGAAAGTGAAGAGAAGGTTTTTAAGATCACAACTTTTATTACCATATTAGGTATAATTAATGTTCCTATTATTAAATACTCCGTAGATTGGTGGAACACACTTCACCAACCAGCATCAATCAATATTTTATCAAAAAGCTCAATCCATTCATCAATGCTTTTTCCTTTACTAATAATGACTGCGGCATTTGCTCTTTTTTCATTGCTAATTTTTTTAATGAAATATAATACAGAACTGATAAAAATTAAAAATAAAGGCCTAGATAGAC
>JAYOZQ010000132.1:0-2297 GCA_038154225.1 Candidatus Pelagibacter sp. | reverse complement strand
AATATAATTTAATTGTTTGGGTCTTCTCATAAAAATACCAATATCAGCTTGACGCGTACTTAAATCCAATTCTTTATCATCAAAAACTAATTCAATTTCAATTTCTGGATTTAACCTCATAAATTCTTGAATTCTTGGTGTTAACCAGTGAGTTCCAAAACTTCTAACTGTTGTAATAGTTAATTTTCCTGTTGGTTTATTTTTTTGATCACCTAGTGATGTTTCAACTTCTTTAAGTTTGCTGATTACTTCATGTGCTGTTTTAAAAACATACTCACCATTTTCAGTAAGCGTTAATCCTCTTGCGTGTCTTTCAAATAATTGAACTTTTAAATCTTGTTCTAAAGCTTGAATTTGTCGACTGATAGCAGATTGACTTAAATTTAAATTAATTGTTGCATTAGTAAAACTACCCGCTTCAGCAACTGCATGAAAAATTTTTAATTTATCCCAATCCATTATTTATTTAAATCAACTATTACTCTTCCAGAAATTTCCCCTTTTAAAATTTTTGGATAAGTTTCAATTAATTCCTCTAAGCTAACAGTTACAATTGATTTTTCTAGTAAATCAAAATCAATTAATTTTGAAGCTTCTGCCCAAATAAACTCTCTTCTTTTAATACTACAATTAGCAGAGTCCATTCCCCAAAGTTTAATTCCTCTTAACATAAAAGGTATAACACTTGTGTTAAGTTCATTATTATTTGCATTTCCACATACTGCAATAATACCATTTGGTTTTGTTTGAACAATTGTGTTAGCTAAAATTTTTCCACCGACAGTATCAACAACACCGTCCCATAAACCTTTATCAATTAACCTTGGGTCTTTGTCAAATTCAGCTCTATTTACAACAGTTTTAGCCCCTAATGATTTTAGATAATCTGCTTTAGAATCTTTTCCAGTAACAGCAGTAACATTATATCCCAGTTTTGATAACGCCATAACTGCAACACTACCAACTCCACCTGTAGCACCGGTTACTAATACATCATTAACTTTTTCACCTAACAAAATACTTTCTCTTGCTTGAATTGCAAAAGCACTCATTAAAGAAGTAAAGCCAGCCGTTCCTAAAATCATTGCTTGTCTACTCGTAAGATCTTTAGGTTTTTTAACTAAGAAATCTGCATTGACTTTTGCGATTTGAGAGTAACCACCAAAAAAAACTTCTCCTACTCTAAAGCCAGTCAGAATTACTTCGTCACCTTCTTTAAATTTTGAGTTTTCACTCTCTAAAACTGTACCTGAAAAATCTATCCCTGGAATGTGCGGAAATTCTTTTACTAGTCTTCCTCCATTTTCTAGAATCATTCCATCTTTAAAATTAAGATCTGAATAATCCACTTTAATAGTTACATCACCATGTTTTAAAAAACTTTTATCAATTGATTTGATTTCTCTTGTAAAGCTCTCACCTTCTTGGTTGATGATTAATGCTTTAAATTGATCGGACACAATATTATTTGCTTATAAATCTAAGATACCTATTTTGAATACTTAAATCTTCTTTAAATTGACCTAAGAAATAATTTGTAACTGTTGTTGCATTTTCTTTTTTGATACCTCTCATTGTCATACACTGGTGGGCAGCATCAATTGTAACCGCAACTCCTTTTGCATCTAAAGATTTCATTAAAGCTTGAGCAACTTGCATTGTAAGTCTTTCTTGGGTTTGTAATCTTTTTGAAAACACTTCAACAACTCTTGCAAGCTTACTTAATCCAACAACTCTATCTTTGGGAATGTAAGCAACATGAGCTGTACCAACTATTGGTGCCATATGATGCTCACAGTGACTTGTAACTGAAATATTTTTCTCAACTACCATATCATCGTAGCCTTCTACATCACCAAATGTTTTATCTAATATTTTTTCCGCATTTTCTGTATAGCCTCCAAAATATTCTTTGAATGCTTTAACAACTCTTTTTGGAGTTTCTAATAAACCTTCACGATTTGGGTCTTCACCCATCCAAGCTAATATAGTTTTAAAAGCATCCTCAGCTTCTTTATCTGAAATCTTATTAGTTTCTAAATTTTTGTTATCAGTATCTTTAACTAATTTCATAGCGCCTTTTTATACAGTAAATACTTAATTTTAAAATATTTAATATACCGAGATATATGCTAAATAGTCACTACATATGTTCAAAAAAAGAGAAAATGTCCTTGAAATTGAAGAAGGAAATCTACTATCTCCAAAATTCGATAATGACGGATTAATACCTGTTATTACCATGTGTTCAAAAACAAAAGATGTTTTGATGCACGGATATATGAATGTTGAAGCAT
>JAYOZQ010000131.1:0-2314 GCA_038154225.1 Candidatus Pelagibacter sp. | reverse complement strand
GGAGGTGTACCAAAAAATTTTATACAAGACACTGTGATTTGTGCTGAATTATTAGGTAAAGAAGTTGATATGCACAAATATGCTGTACAAATTACTGTAGCCGATTCAAGAGATGGTGCTTGCAGTAGTTCTACTCTAAAAGAGGCAAGCTCATGGGGCAAAGTTGATATTACAAAAGAACAAATGGTATTTGCAGAAGCAACAAGTGTATTACCCTTAATTGCAAGTGATGCTTATCATAAAGGTGAGTGGAAAAATCGAGCTAGAAAAAACTTCACAAAAATTTTTGAGTAAAAATTGAAATATCTTTCAAATAAAAATGGATTTCTAGGAATTGATAATAAAGTCAATTTTAAAGAAAAAGTTGTAATAGTTCCTTTTGGTTTAGAAAAAACAGTTAGTTATGGTGGTGGAACCAAAAATGGACCAAAAGAAATTATCAAAGCTTCTCATCAGGTAGAACTATATGATGAAGAATTGAATTGTGAACCGTATAAAAAAATAGGCATTAAAACTTTAAAACCTTTTAAAATAGATAAAGATATCAAAAAAGCACTCTCTAAAATGTCTAAAATTAATAAGGAAATTTTAGATAAAAAACTTTTTCCAATGACCTTTGGAGGTGAACACTCAATTACACCTGGATGTATTGCCCCTTTTGTAAAAAAATATAAAGATATTTGTCTTCTACACTTTGATGCTCACGCAGATTTAAGAGAGAGTTATAATGGAGAGAAATTTTCTCATGCCTCAGCAATAAAAAGATGTTTAGATTTTCCAAATGTCTCTTTAATCTCTTTTGGTATAAGAAATATATCTGAAAGTGAAATTCCTTTTTTAAAGAAAAACTCATCAAGAATTAATATTTTTTGGGCAAAAGATAAAAGTAAATGGAATTTAAATAAATTTAAGAAATTAATAAAGAATAAAACAGTTTATCTTACGTTTGATGTTGATGGACTAGACTCAAGTATCATGCCTGCAACTGGAACCCCAGAACCAGGTGGATTATTATGGGATGAAACATTAAATATTATTAGAATTGCAGCAAAAAATTCAAAAATTGTTGGTGCTGATATTAATGAATTATCACCAATAAAAGGTTTTAATTCCTATAACTTTCTCGTAGCAAAGTTAGCTTACAAAATTTTATCTTACAAATTTTTGTACTAAATTTAAATTGGCTTACTAATTTTAAGTAAAATTCTAAAAGGTATCAACATTACTAAAGATACAAATAATTTTACTGCTAAATCACCTAGTGACAATGTTATCCAAGGAACTCCTGTTGCATAAAACGATATTGAAAAAAATAAAAAAGTATCAACTGTTGAGCCAATAAAGGATGAAGTTAAAGGTGCAATAAACCACTCTTTTTTTCTTAAACGATCAAAGATTTGAATATCTAGTAGTTGTGCTGTGATAAAAGCAACTCCAGATCCAATTGCTATTCTTATTGAAATTAAATCTGCAAAATCAGTTGAGAATAAAAGAGTGAAGATTATTCCTATAAAAAATCCTATATAGACAATTTTTCTAGCTACAAACTTACCATAAAATCTATTGGCCAAATCTGTAATCAAAAAAGCTATTGGATAACTAAAAGCTCCATACGTAAGGATTTCACTTAAGCCATAATAGTTTATTGGAAATTGTACGAGATAATTAGATGATAAAACAACTACTCCCATCAAAATTGATAGGGTAACAAATAGTTTGCTCATTAAGCAGATTTAGCTACAGGCTTTTTCTTAAAAGGAGATTTTATTAGTATGCTTTTTTTTAATTTTTTTAATCTTGGGGATAAATTTTTATTTTTAACAGCTTTAAGAAATTCATCAAAACTACCTTTTTTATCAACAGATCTAACACCTGAATTGCTGACTGTTAGTTTTAAACTTCTCTTCATTAGTTCACTTGTGAACTTTACTTTTTTTAAATTTGGCAAAAACCTTCTTTTGGTCTTGTTGTTAGCATGACTAACATTATGACCTTTCATAGGAATTTTACCGGTTAATTCACATTTTTTTGACATAATAATAGTGCCTATATAAGGGGAGATCCGTAAAGCGTCAAGTTTAATACATTTAAGATAGAGTTTTATTTCCTATAATTTCTGTATAATTTTTAACACCATCTCTAATTAATAATTCTTTTAGCTCCTTTTTAATAATTCCAGCAATATTTGGACCATTAAAAACCATTCCTGTATAGAGTTGAACAAAATCTGCTCCAGCTATAAATTTATCATAAGCTGACTGACCAGAGTCAACTCCACCAACACCTATTATTTTAATTTTCCCTTTTAATAATT
>JAYOZQ010000130.1:0-2355 GCA_038154225.1 Candidatus Pelagibacter sp. | reverse complement strand
CAGCAATGGTTAAAGCTGGATATGATAAAAAATTTGCATCAGGAATTATTTGTGCAGGTGGATGTTTGGGAATTTTAATTCCACCAAGTATTATGCTTATTGTTTACTCAGTAATTGCACAATTATCACCACTAAGATTATTCGCTGCAGCAATATTTCCAGGCTTAATGTTAGCTGGCCTTTATATTGCTTATGCAGTTACAAGAGCTTGGCTAAACCCTTCTATTGCACCTAAGCCGCCAGCAGAAGATATTCCGCCAAGAGCAGAGATTTTAAAAGAGGTGTTAGTTTCTTTTGTACCATTATTTGGATTAATAATGTTGGTGCTTGGAACTATTTTAGCAGGAATTGCTACACCTGCAGAAGCAGCAGCAGCAGGAGCATTTGGAGCAATTTTATTGTCATGGTTTTATAAAACCCTTAAATGGCAAAACTTTAAAGAGTCAGTATTTTTAACCGCAAAAACTACTGCGATGATCATGTGGTTGTTTATTGGATCTTGGACTTTTTCATCAGTTTTTTCTTATTTAGGTGGTCACGAGGTTTTTGAGCATTTCTTTACTTCAATTAATATTTCAACTTGGCAATTTTTAATAATTACTCAAATCATCATTTTTCTTTTAGGTTGGCCATTAGAATGGACTGAAATTTTGATTATTTTTGTACCAATATTTTTACCTTTATTAGAAGTATTTGGTGTTAATCCATATTTCTTTGCAATGTTAATAGCGCTTAATTTACAAACATCATTTTTAACTCCACCGATGGCTATGTCGGCTTATTACTTAAAGGGTGTTCAAAAAAGTAATGTTGAGTTGATGGAAATTTTTAGAGGTATAATGCCATTTTTAGGTATTGTAATTTTTGCGATGTTCTTAATGTATATGTTTCCTGGAATTGCATTGTGGTTACCTGAAACATTATTTGCAGACTAGATATAAAAATGACAGATATATTTTCGCTTAAGGTTGAAGAGATTGTCTCCAAAATAAAAGATGCTCAACTAACTTCAGTAGAAGTCTGTCAGAAATATATTGAAAGAATAAATAAATTTGAAAAAGATGTAAAAGCATGGGCTCATTTCGATAAAAAGCTTTTACTTGAAAAAGCTGAGGAAGCCGATCAACATAGAAGATCAGGTAAGCCAACAGGTCCATTACACGGTATACCCATTGCTTTAAAAGATATTATTGGGACAGTTGATATGCCAACTGAATGTGGAACACCAATTAGAAAAGGTAAATCCTATTCTCAAAATGCCGAAATAGTTGACCTACTTCTATCTGCGGGAGCAATTGTTATGGGTAAAACAGCAACTTCTGAACTTGCTTACCTTGGTCCTTCGAAAACTACAAACCCTCATGATCATTCAAGAACTCCTGGTGGTTCCTCAAGTGGATCCGCTGCATCAGTTGCATCATTTATGGCTCCATTATCAATTGGTTCACAAACTGGAGGATCAGTTATTAGACCTGCATCTTATTGTGGAGTGGTAGGCTACAAGCCATCATATGGATTAATTTCAAGAAATGGAGTTTTAAAAACATCAGAGAAATTAGATCATATCGGAGTATTTGGTAGATCAGTCGAGGATGTTGCCTTACTTGCAAAAGTTCTGATTAAAAAAGATAATCATGACAAAGCAACCATTTATTATTCTAGTGATGAAATGTTGAATGAAACAAAAAAAGGACCTTTGTTTGAACCAAAATTTATATTTTACAAAACAGATCATTGGAAATTAATTGATAAAAAATCGAAACAAGCGTTTGAATATTTTATAAAATCTTTCAAAAAGAATATTGAAGTTTTTGATACACCTTCATACTTTAAAGATATTCATAAATATCATCAGATCATCCATGAAACTGATTTAGCAAATAATTTTAGTCTCTATTACAAGAAATATAAAAAAAAATTATCTAAATATATGCAAGATGCAATTGCAAAAGGTAATAAGCATTCAGCAAAAGAATATGCTGAAGCCATAGATTTTATGAAAAGAAGTTACGACTCATATCAGGAAGTGTTTGAGGATTATCATGGTGTTTTAACACCGTCTAGTCCAGGTGTTGCTCCTAAAGGCTTAAAAAGCACTGGAACAGCTGAATTTAATAAAGTTTGGTCATATCTTGGTACCCCTTGTATTTCATTGCCATTATTACAAGGTGAAAACAATATGCCGTTAGGAGTACAGCTTGTAGGAGCCCGATATGATGATCAAAGATTTTTAGGTGTTGCTAATTGGTTAGAAAAGGAATGTAATAAATAAATGCAAAAATTTACAACATTACTAGGCTCAATACTTGCAGCATCATTCTTAATTGGGTTAGCAACAACGCTAACTCGATCTAC
>JAYOZQ010000129.1:0-2355 GCA_038154225.1 Candidatus Pelagibacter sp. | reverse complement strand
CTTTTCCTTTGTTATTAGTGACTTTGAAATTTAAATTAGTCTCTACAATAAAGTCCGAGTAATAAGCAAGACCTCTAACGATTGTAAAATTAGTCTTAACTTGATTTAAATTAGACCCAAATCCTAATACTTCAAACACATCCTCAAGCTCAGTTATCCCTTCTTGGGATAAAGGATTTTTTAAAGTTTCTTTTAATTGTTTTAAGTCTTTTATTTTTAAAAAATTTAATATTTGTGTAGCTTGATCATCAGATAGATCAGCTCCTTTAGTAATAGCACCACTTTGATCTTTTCTTTCTTTTTTAAGGAGGTCTTCAACTCCCTTTAAGCCAAATCCAGGCTTATCTAATTTATCAATTGCTCGAATAACCTTAATTTGTTTTTCTTCAGAAATTTTTAATTCATCAATTAATCCTTGAACAATTTTTCTATTACTTACATTGATAGTGAATTGATCTTTGTTTAATCCACAATCTGATAATGTACTTGAAATTAAGTTACAAAGTTCAGCATTTGCTTGAGCAGGATTAACATTTCCAACGATATCAAAGTCGGCTTGCATAAATTCTCTGTAACGACCATTTCCAGCTTTTTCGTTACGAAATACATTTTGAATTGCATATCTTTTAAATATTGAAGGGAGCTCTTGATTGTTTTGAGCAACAAATCTTGCTAATGGACTAGATAAATCGTACCTAAGCGTAATGCTTTTTTCACCATCTTGAAATGAGAATACGTCAGACATAGGATTACTATCGTCTTCTGCAAGAAAAGATCCTATATTTTCACTAATTTCAAACGAAGGGGTTTCAAGAGCCTCTGCTCCAAACTTAATAAAATTATTCTCAATCGCTTTTAATAGCTTTTTTTTGAGAAGAAGTTTTTTATCCCAACGATCTTCAAAACCTGAAGGTAATCCAGGTACTAATTTATTTTCTTTATTCATTTTTTGGTACCCGGGCTGAGAATCGAACTCAAACTTAAAGTTCCACAAACTTTCGTGCTAACCGTTACACCACCCAGGCATTCCTTGTTTTTATATTATTTTTGTGTGGATTAAAAATTATATTATAAATAAATAGCCTACAGGCTATGGAAACAGATTCTATGAGTACTTCTTGAAGTCTCTCTGTATGTAATATTTATAATCATGGGCAGTCTTTTAGACAATAATTGTCATTATTCAAGGTAAAAATAAAAAGGACGTTAATCTATTTTATAGATTTAACGCCCTTAGAAATATTTAAAAATTAGTCTATTTTTTTTAGATTAACTGCAGAAGGACCTTTTGGGCCATCTTCTAATGTAAACTCAAGTTTATCACCTTCGTTTAGATATCTCATGTCAGCTGCTTTAACTGCTGAAGCATGCACAAAGGCATCTTTTTCTTTGTCATCTCTTTCAATGAAACCGTAGCCCTTTTTACCATTATACCATTTAATTTTACCAGTTAGTGTACTCATCTTATTTCTTAGTCCTTTAGTTATTTATTATATAAATAAGGTAATTTCTTTTAAAATTATTTCAAGATGAAAAGTGGATGGTGGTGCCTCGGGAAGGATTCGCACCTCCGACACAAGCCTTTTCAGGGCTCTGCTCTACTCCTGAGCTACCGAGGCAAAAATTAACCTCTAAAGATTATTCTGCCTTTTGTAAGGTCGTAAGGTGTCATTTCGACTGTCACGTTATCGCCTTGCAATACTCTAATTCTGTTTTTTCTCAACTTACCAGCAGTATGAGCGGTAACTGTATGCCCATTCTCTAGCTTAACTCTAAACATTGCATTTGGAAGTAGGTCCATGACCTTTCCTTTAAATTCAAGCAAATCTTGTTTAGACAATTTTATTTTCTCCTAATTCTTTTTTTTACAGATTGAGCGTGTCCTGCCAAACCTTCGTAATTTGCAAGTGTTATAACTGAAGGGCCAAGACTTTCAATACCCTTTTTAGATAAGTTTATATAGGAAATCCGTTTATAAAATTCATTTACACTTACTCCACTTGAATATTTTGCTGAACCATTAGTTGGTAATATGTGGTTAGAGCCAACATTATAATCAGTCATTGCCATAACAGCATATTTTCCTAAACAAACAGATCCTGAACTTTTAATTTTTGGTACAAAAGATTTATAATTTTTAACATTTAGCTCCAAGTGCTCAGGGGCTATTTTATTTACAACATCAATTATTTTTTTGTCAGAACTAATGTGCATTAAAATTCCATTACTCATTAAACTTTTTCTTGCAATAGAAGATCTTGGAATTTCTTTTAATTGATTAGAAATTTCATTTTGAACTTTATCTATTAAAGATTTGTCTTTTGAAATTAAAATACATTGAGCAAGATTATCATG
>JAYOZQ010000128.1:0-2364 GCA_038154225.1 Candidatus Pelagibacter sp. | reverse complement strand
AAAATTAATTTTGCAGAGATTAATGAAGATGGAGAAATTACTTTAGAAGAAATAGAAAAAAAAATTACCCCTAAAACAAAATTAATTTCAATTACTCATTTATCAAATGTAACTGGTGCTATACTTCCAATTAAAGAGATTACGCAATTAGCGCATTCCAAAGGTATTATCGTCGTCGTTGATGGCTGTCAGGGTGCACCGCATTTAAAGTTAGATATGCAAGACTTGGATTGTGATTTTTACGCAATTTCTTGTCATAAAATGTACGGCCCAACTGGTTTAGGTATTTTATATGGTAAAAAAAAATGGCTAGAGGAACTTCCGCCATATCAAGGTGGGGGTGGTATGATCAATGAGGTTAAAAAAGATAGAATTTCCTATGGTGATTTACCTAATAAATATGAAGCTGGAACTATGGCTACTGCTCAAGTAATAGCGTTTGATCAATCAATTAAATTTTTAGAAAGTATTGGTATTGAAAATGTTATGAAACATGAGGCAGAACTTGTTGAATATGGCCAGGAATTATTGCAAAAAAATAATTCAGTTAAATTACTTGGAAATCCAAAAGATAAAGGTGGTGTTTTATCTTTTACCATTGAAGGAATTCATCCACATGATATCGCAACTATATTAGATGAAGATGGAGTAGCAATTAGAGCAGGACATCACTGTTGTCAGATTTTACATGATAAATTAAATATACCAGCAAGTGCAAGAGCTTCGGTTGGAATTTATAATACCAAAGATGATTTAGATAAACTAAACGACTCTATTAATAACTGTAAAAAAATATTTAACCTATAATGAATTTAAAAGAACTATATCAAGAGATAATTTTAGAACATGGAAAAAATCCAAGAAATCTTCTTAAGATAGATGATTTCAATAAAGATGCTAAAGGGCACAATCCTTTGTGTGGTGATAACGTTCATGTTTATCTTAAATTAAATGGACAAAGAATAGTTGAAGATATTTCATTTGAAGGAAGTGGATGTGCCATCTCAATGGCTTCAGCCTCTATTATGACTGACTTAATTAAAGGCAAAAATGAGAGTGAAGCTAAAGAAATTGTTGAAGATTTTCTTGGTATGATTAAAGAAAACCCTGAGCTTAAATCAGAAAATTTACTTGAAGATGAAAAAACAAAGTTGATGTGTTTATCAGGTGTAAAGCAATATCCTATGAGAGTTAAATGTGCTACACTATCATGGCATACATTAGTTTCTGCATTTGAAGACAAAACAGATCTAGTTAAAACGGAGAATTAAAGATGACCAAGAAAGAACAAATTATTGAAGAAATTAGAAAAATTTATGACCCAGAACTACCTGTTAATATTTATGAACTTGGTTTGATATACGATGTTCAGGTTGAAAATGATAATCACGCAAAAATTAAAATGACTTTAACTACTCCAAATTGTCCAGTTGCAGAAAGTTTGCCAAAAGAAGTCAAAGATGGAGCAATGCAAGTTGATGGAATAGATAATGTTGATCTTGAATTAGTTTGGGATCCTCCTTGGAACAAAGACATGATGTCAGAAGCTGCAAAATTAGAGTTAAATTTATAATGAATCCAATCATAAAACTAAGTGATAACGCTGCTCATAGAATTAAAGAAATCATGTCTAATGCAGAAAAAGATTCTTTAGGCGTTAGGGTCTCTGTAAAAGCTGGTGGTTGTGCAGGCATGTCTTACGTTATGGAATATACTAAAGAAGTTAATCCTAATGATGAAGTTATAGAAGAAAAGGGTGTTAAAGTTTTTGTTGATTCAGCTGCAATTATGTATCTTCTAGGAACTGAAATGGATTATAAAAAAGAGGAATTATCCTCAACTTTTGTCTTTAATAATCCGAATGAAACTGAGCGTTGTGGTTGTGGAGAGTCCTTTAAAATAGAATAGATTGTATTATCCTATTATTTGCATATCAGTATTGCATTTCTTGCATAACTAGTGTATGAATCGGTTATGAACACTTTTGAATTTAAAAATCTTGTTAAAAACCTAAAAAATTCTTTAAAGCAAAGAACTTTTTTTAAAGATCTTCGTAAAGAAGTAGAAACTGGTGCCAACGGCACACAGGACTACGTTGTTAAAAAAGGTGTTAACAAAGATACAATTGCAACAACTAGACAGTAATTAATTACTAGCTACTGTAATACATCTCAAACTCAACTGGATGAGGTGCGTGTTCAAATTTATGAATTTCTTCAAATTTAAGTGCAATGTAAGCATCAATTTGATCATCAGTAAATACACCACCTTGAGTTAAAAACTCTCTATCTTTATCTAAGCTTTCCATAGCTTCTCTTAAAGAACCACAAACAGTTGGGATAGCTTTAACTTCTTCTGGTGGTA
>JAYOZQ010000127.1:0-2410 GCA_038154225.1 Candidatus Pelagibacter sp. | reverse complement strand
AATTGTTGTTGAACACGATACTGAAACAATGGAAAACGCTGATCATATTATTGATATGGGGCCTGAAGCTGGTACTAACGGTGGTCAGGTTTCTGCACAAGGAACTTATGAAGAAATTAAAAAAGATAAAAATAGTATAACTGGTCAATATCTATCTAATAAAAAGATTATTGAAGTTCCTAAAACCCGACGATTAGCAAAAAATGGAAGGTTTGTTGAAATCAATGGTGCATCAGGAAATAATTTAAATAATGTTAATCTAAAAATTCCAACAGGAAGTTTTACTTGCATTACTGGTGTTTCAGGCAGTGGGAAGTCAACGCTAATACTTCAAACATTATATCATGCATTAAATTTGACACTTAACAATAAAGCTAGAAAAGCTCCTAAGGCTTTTAAAAGTTACAAAGGAGTTGAGCTAATTGATAAAATTATTGACATTGATCAATCTCCTATTGGAAGAACTCCTAGATCAAATCCGGCCACATATACAGGAGCATTTGGTCCAATAAGAGATTGGTTTACAAGTTTACCCGAGTCTAAAACAAGAGGATATAAACCTGGAAGATTTTCATTTAATGTCAAAGGTGGAAGATGTGAGGCATGTGAAGGAGATGGTGTAATCACGTATGAAATGCACTTTTTGCCAGATGTTTATATTCAATGTGATGAATGTAAAGGTACTAGGTACAATAGAGAAACATTAGAAATTAAATTTAAAGACAAAAGTATTGCTGACGTTTTAGATATGTCTGTTGATGAAGGTTGTGAGTATTTTGAAAATATATCTAATATTAAAACAAAACTTTTAACTCTAAAAAAAGTAGGTTTGGGATATATAAAAATTGGCCAACAGGCAACAACACTTTCTGGAGGTGAGGCTCAAAGAATAAAACTTGCAAAAGAACTTTCCAAAAGATCAACTGGACGAACAATGTATATCTTAGATGAACCAACAACAGGGCTGCATCAACACGATATTAAAAAATTATTAGAAATTCTTCATACATTTGTAAAACTAGGTAATACTGTTGTGGTTATCGAACACAATTTAGATGTTATAAAAACAGCTGATTATATTGTTGATATGGGCCCTGAAGGCGGTGTTAAGGGTGGAAATATAATAGCAGAAGGAAAACCAGAGGAGATTTGTAAAGTACCAGAAAGTTATACTGGTCAATTTTTAAAACCGTTATTGGGATAAATAAGTAAAAGATTGTTAAAGTTTTTATTAAATTAGTGTATAAATAATATGAATCATGAGTAATTTATTATCTTCATTATCAAAAACAATTCACGCTTCATTAGCATTAGCGATATTATTATTCGTTGGTCTATCATATCATAATGGTGGATTTGCATTTGATTCATTGTTTTGGAGTTGGTTATTTAGATATATTCATGTGATCGTAGCAATCATGTGGATTGGATTACTTTGGTATTTTAATTTTGTTCAAATTCCAAATATGGGAAAAATTCCAGATGAACAAAAACCTGCTATTGGAAAAGTGATTGCACCAGCAGCATTATTTTATTTCAGATGGGCTGCAGCCTTAACAGTTCTATCTGGATTAATATTAGCGTTATTAAATGGCTACTTGCATGATGCAATGACTTTAAGCATAGGATCAGGTGTTCCTAAACATACAGCAATTGGAATTGGTATGTGGTTAGGTGTTATCATGGCTTTTAATGTTTGGTTTGTCATTTGGCCTAATCAAAAAAGAGCTTTAGGTATTGTTGAATGTGAACCTGAATTAAAAGCTAAATCTGCCAAAACAGCAATGTTGTTTTCAAGAACAAATACTTTGTTATCATTACCAATGCTTCTAGCGATGGTAGCTGCTCAAAACCTTTATTAGATTTAAATTCCTAATTAATACTGTAATTCTTTAATATTAATATATTGATTTAAAGATAGTGGATTAGCTAAAGCTTCTTTGTTTTTAATTTTATTACCCTCTATTATACTTTTAACAGCAAGCTCAACTATTTTTCCACTTTTCGTTCTTGGAATATCATTTACTTGAATAATTTTATGAGGGACATGTCTTGGAGAAGCATTTTTTCTTATTTGTAATTTAATTTTTTTTAATAAATTTTCAGTAAGTTCATATTTTGAATTTAAAATTACAAACAAAACTATTCGAATGTCATTATCCCAAGACTGACCAACAACAAGAGACTCCTTAATTTCTTTAAATTTTTCAATCTCTGAATAAATTTCAGCCGTCCCAAGACGAACACCTCCCGGGTTTAAGGTAGTATCGGATCGACCAACAATTATAAAACCATTTTTATTAGTTATTTTTGCATAGTCTCCATGGTGCCAAATATTTTTAAATTTATTAAAATATGCTTTTTTAAATTTGTTATCATTTTTATCATTCCAAAATTTTAAAGGCATAGA
>JAYOZQ010000126.1:0-2456 GCA_038154225.1 Candidatus Pelagibacter sp. | reverse complement strand
TGAACAAGTTTATCTTTGATTACTCTATGAAAAGCAACATTGTCATATGATTTTGAATTAATTAATCTTTTAAATCTTTCAACTCCATTGGGTGAAATTTCAGGATAGAGCTCAATAATAACATTTCCACACTCAGCATTAAGGACAACAATATTGTTTGGTTTTTCAAAATCAATTTTTTGAGGATTAAAATTTTTTACAAGCAAACATTTATTTTTTATTAAAATTGTAAAACTTAAAGCAAAAATTCCAAGCAATATTAAGAAAATTAAAATTAGTTTTTCATGTAGTGAGGCTTTAACTTTTTTAATCATTTAAAATATAAAAGTACTATCAATTTCTTTTAATTTATCTTTTATAAACTTAATTTTTTTATTCAAAATTTTATCATCTGAAATTTCATAATTCCCAGTAATTAAATGTGAATATACTTCAGCCATATCTTCAGATGGAATGGTCATTGAATATTCAGTGAAAAAACCATTAGTATTTTTATAAGTATCCAACCCTAATTTTTTTGAGCAAGTAGAACACTCTGCATATTTAAAATTTGGCTCATTAAATTTTTTCCATTCATCCTCATTGAATATATCTTTAAAACCATCGTTGATAATATGAAATAATTCATGGTGTATTACTCTTTCAAAATATTTTTCATTAAATTTTAGATCTAGGATTAATGTTTTCATTAGATGATCTGGAATTCCAGCTGTATTTATTCCTGAAATAGATAGGTTTTCACACATAACAATATATTTAAGATTAATCTTTCTTAAAAAATCTTTTGAGTACCTTTTCAAATTATTGGATATTATCTGGTATTTTTCATCATACGTCTTCTTATCTGAATTGTTGCAGACTATATTTTTTTGAACACCAAGTCTAAACGGCTTAGTTGCATAAAAATATTTCAGTTTATTGGGAGTTTTTAATTCATAGATTTCTAAATTTGGTATTTTGATTAGATTATAAATAGAATTAGAATAAGCAGAGGTTATTAAAAAAAATGATATTAAAACTAGCTTAAAAATCCTCATAAACATAATTTAGATGATATTCGATTTAAAAAGAATGTGGTACATTTTGTTTATAAATGAAAAAAGAACGCAATAAAAATCCAGTTCAACCTGTAAGTGGAACAAAAGTTCCAAGATTTGCAGGTCCATCAACATTTGCAAGACTACCAGAGTTAAGAGATGTTGAAAGTTGTGACGTTGCAATTGTAGGAGTACCATTTGATGCAGGTACAAGTTACAGACCTGGTGCAAGATTTGGACCACAAAGTATTCGACAAGCTTCAAGACATTTAAGAACTAATTATCATCCAAGTTATGATGTGGAACCTTTTAAAGTACAGCAAGTGGCTGATGCAGGAGATATTACCTGCAACCCATTTAGTATTGATGAAGCAATAAAACAAATCGAAGCAGGAGCAACAGATTTATTAAATAAAGTGGGTGGTATAATTAGTTTAGGTGGCGACCATACTATTGCTGTACCACTTCTTAGAGCAATTAATAAGAAATGTAATGGACCAGTTTCATTAGTTCATTTTGATGCTCATTTAGATACTTGGGATACTTATTTTGGAGCACCCTATACACACGGCACTCCATTTAGAAGAGCTAGAGAAGAGGGTTTGTTTTTAGATGATGCATCAATGCATGTAGGTATCAGAGGTCCACTTTATAGTAGAGATGATATTAAAAATGATGAAAGCTTTGGTTTTAAAATAATTCACTGTGATGAATTCCAAACTGAAGGGACAGACAAAATTGCTGAGAGAATAAGAAAAAGAGTGGGTGATAATCCACTTTATCTATCTATAGATATTGATGTTTTGGATCCAGCATTTGCACCAGGAACAGGTACACCAGAGATTGCAGGGATGACTACACGAGAAATGGTAAATGTTTTAAGAGGGTTGTCTGGATTAAATTTAGTTTCTGCTGATGTAGTTGAAGTGTCACCTGCTTATGATCATGCTGAGGTCACTTCATTAGCTGCAGCAACAATAGTTTACGAACTTACAAATTTATTTGCAAAATCATAAAGAAAGGATAACGTTAAAAAATGTTAGATAAAAAAAATTTTTATATAAATGGGCAATGGGTTAAACCAAATAGTGCTGAGGAAATTAAAGTAATTGATCCAGCTACAGAAGAAAACTGTGCTGTAATTACTTTAGGTAATAAAGCAGATGTTGATCTAGCAGTTAGTGCAGCAAAAGATGCTTACGAGTCTTGGGCTTTCTCATCAAAAGAAGAAAGAATTGGATTATTAGAAAAATTATACGAAAATTATAAGAAAAGATGGGCAGATATTGCAGAAGCTATAACTCTTGAGATGGGTGCACCAAAAGATTTTGCTACAAAATTACAAGCAGGTACTGGAGCAAGTCATATTAAATCATTCATCAGATATTTAAAAAATTTTGAATTTGAAAAACCATTAGG
>JAYOZQ010000125.1:0-2539 GCA_038154225.1 Candidatus Pelagibacter sp. | reverse complement strand
ATTTTACAAGCATCTGTTAGAGCCTACCAAAGAAATTTAAACACTCATCCAACTTATAAAGATTTAAGAAAAGCTAGGGCAGAATTTAGAGACTCTAATAAACCTCTAGATAGTTTAGAACTTTCTAATTATCTAAATAAATACGCAGAAACAGGAAATCAATATGTTGAAGTTTTGCAGCAAATAATAAAACAAAATAAACTTAAAGATTTTGATGATGCTAAATTATTACCTTCAAGTTCTGATTTAGAGAGTCTTATTTAATTTTTCTCAATAGGAAATTGAACACCAAACCATCGCCATTTTCCATTGTCATTTAATGAGCAATTAATTCTACCTCTTCTTGGAACGAATGGGCCTCTAAAATCTATCGTTAATGTATTATCGTTTAAAGTTGTATTAGATCTTTCCCAAATATCTAATTCATTCGAATAACAATTGATATTGTTTAAATTAGTTTGATCACTAAAAAACTTAACTTGAAAATTAGGAGGATTATTTTCTAGAGATAATTTTTTTTCTAGAGGAAGTAATTTTTCATATTCTAGTGGAAATGAATTAATAATAGAATTAAATCTTTTTAACTCTCCATAATTTTCATTAATTGGAAATCTAGGTAGTTCAAATTTATCCTTATTTAAATCAATCACACCTGAGTGTTGGCCAAAAGCAAAATCAAAATTTTGAGAAATATAATCTCTCATGAATTTTGAATATTCGCCAAAAGGATAAGAAAATAAATTTGGTATGTATCCTAAATTTTTTAAGAATATTTCATTTGCTTTTTCTATGTCTGAAATAAAAAAATTATCATCTTTGTCAATAAGATACCCATGGGAATGAGAGTGATGACCTATTATAGCAAATTCTTCAGCCTCAACTTCTTTAATTTGTTCCCAAGTCATATATCCACTTTTTCCAACAGGCTCTGTTGAAACAAACAAAATAAAAGGAATCTTATTTTGTTTTAAAAATGGCCATGCCTCAAGATAGAAAGATAAAAAAGCATCATCAATTGTTATAAGAATTTCTTTATTTGTTTTTGATGAACTAAAATTTTCCTTAAAATTTTTTGGATTAGAAAAATTATAACTGGAGTTTTTTATTATTTCCATCTGCTCTTCAAAAACATCCATTTGAATGTTGGTAGAGGGGTATTTATTTTCATTAAAACGATGATACATTAATGATAAAATACCTTCGTCCCCGGAATAGTGTTTGATATTATTTTCATCTGAAATAGAATTTGAGCTTAAAAACAGAATAAAAATGAACAAACTTATTATAGATGCTGCTAGTGAAAAAATTTTTCTAATGATCATCTCTAATGCTAGTATTTATAATATTACTCAAGAGAATACTAAAATTAATTATGAAAAATTAACCATAATTATTAATGATTTTCTCTCATCCAAAAATATTAAAATTACCGATATCAATGCAATTTATATTAATCAAGGATCAGGAAGCTTTGCTGGTATCAGAAACTCAATGTCTGTTGTTAAAGCTTTTAATGTTGCAAAAAATATTGACTATTACTGTTATAATTTAGACGATTTTAAAGATGAAAAAGACTTGAGACATGAAAACATCCCCAATTTATGTAAAAAATACAAAATTAAAAAAAATTTGATTAATCCTGTTTATTTAAGTTAAAATTAATTATGTCAGAAACTATTGAGGAAAAATGTTTATTAAAGGGTGTAAAATTAACTGATCAACGTAAGGTAATTGCACAAGTTATGTCACAATCATCTGATCATCCTGATGTAGATGAATTGTATAACAGAGTTTCTAAAATTGACTCAAAGATAAGCATTGCAACCGTTTACAGAACTGTAAAATTATTTGAAGAGTCAGGTATACTTGCTAAGCATGAATTTAAAGGTGGGAAAGCAAGATATGAAGAATTGAATGAAGGACATCATGATCATTTAATAGATGTTAAGTCAGGTGAAATTATTGAATTTGTAGATGAAGAAATTGAAAAACTTCAAAAAAAAGTAGCAGAAAAATATGGCTACAAATTAGTAGACCACAAGCTTGAATTATATGGGATAAAGAAAAAATCCTAATCAATGAATCAAAAAATTTTTATCAAAACATTTGGTTGTCAAATGAATGAGTACGACTCAAATAGAATATATGACTCAGTAAAAAAAATTGGCTATGAAAAAACAGAAAATTATGAAGATGCTAATTGTTATCTTTTAAATACTTGTCATATACGAGATAAAGCTAAAGAAAAAGTTTACCATGAAATTGGAAGAGTAAAAAAAATTTTTAGATCAAAAAGAAAGCCATTAGTAATTATTGCTGGATGTGTTGCTCAGGCAGAAAATCAGGAAATGCTTAAAAGAGAACCGTACATCGACCTTGTTATTGGACCACAAGCATATCATAAAATTAATGACACAATTTTAAATCATATAGAAAAAAATAAAAAAACTGAAGAAACAGAATTTGATGCTATTTCAAAATTTGAATATTTTAATAAAATTAAAAATAATTCTGGAAAAATTTCTTCATTTTTAACTAT
>JAYOZQ010000124.1:0-2553 GCA_038154225.1 Candidatus Pelagibacter sp. | reverse complement strand
CCACCACCAACTACTACGACTTTAGTTTTTGTTTTCATTCGCGATTCCTACTAAATTTTTTGAAATAACGAAACAAAATTGTATCTGTGGATAATTAAATTGAGCTACCAAGTGGGATTGGATTTGACACCATCGTCGTCAACCAGCAATCCTTTAGCACACCATCCAGAGTGTACTTCTCAACCTGCCAATTGAACTTGTGGTAGATTTTATCTTTATCTAAAATTATGACTTCAAATTGAGCCCATTTGTCACTACTTCCAAGCTCCGTAATAGTGTGGCTTAGATGGTTGAGCATCATTTGATAAGCATCTCCTTTTATCATTCTTTTAAAATTCGGTAAGGGACCGGTGACCTTTTTGTTGTTTGGATGAGCAAAATTCCAAGTTTGCTCAATGCCCCCATCTTTAAATTCTAGATCATTTTTTTGAAGTCCACTTAGCTGGATTTTAACTACTTCTGAAGGCTTAATGTTGCTATTAGGTTTTAAAATTTCTGCATTTGTTGAAGCTGAAAAAATAGAAATAAAAAATAATACTTTAAATATTATTTGCAGTCTTCTTAACATCTTCTAAGAATTCTTTCCTCTTTGCATCGCTGACAAAGGGTACTGCAAAATATCTTCTATAGACAATGTTATATATGCCACACATATGAAAAACCCCTCTTTTTAATCTTCTAATAGGTAAATTTAAAAAGAAAGTTGTGATAGCTAGTCTTGGTGAGCCATAGGTGCAAAAAATTATTGCTTTTTTTTGTCTCAAATTACCTATTGGATATCCATAATTACCCCAAAGTTGTTTAAATTTGAATGCCCAAGGTGGTGCTAAAACTTTATCTATCCAACCTTCAACGATAGCAGGCATTCTAAAATTCCAAATAGGTGCTATTAAAACAATGGTATCACATTCTTCTATCCTTTGACGGTGATTTAAAACATCTTCACCAGGTTCTTCTCCAGCAAAAACAGGGTCAAATTTTTCTTTATATAAGTCTACTGTATCAACCTTATTACCTTTTTCTTCAGCTGTTTTTATAAATGTATCTCTTATCGCAGCATTGAAAGATTTATCATTATAATGACCGTAAACTAAAAAAATTTTTTTCATGCCTTCTAATAGCAAAATAATTAGAAATAACTAATGAATTTTTTGATTATTCTTGAGTTTTATATTTGCTGTTATTAATTATAAAAACAAACAAAATGGGTAAAATTAATGTTAGCAAGGTAACGACAATTAATAATATTCCAAGTTCAGAATAATCAGCAGTAGTTTGAATTTCACCTGATACTTTATCTTTTACTTCTCTAGTAACTGTAAATATTTCATTTAAATACTTTGTGCCAAGGGCACTTGCAGAAAGAGCTAAATTTGTAAAAGATGCAAAGACAGCAAAAAAAGTTGCTTTAAGATGTGAGGGTGCATTTTTTGCAATCCAAGCCAATAAAGGGATCATTGATACTTGGCCTAAAGGGGACTCTAAGGCTGTATTAATCAGTGCAATAAATTTTGCATCAACAATTCCACCTGTTAATGAGGCTGTCCAATTATGAAATCCATAATACATCCCAACACTAGGTAAAAATAAAACTGCACCAGCAATACTTAGTACAACTATTATTTTTGCAATTGAATTATTAGCCATAAATGGTCTTAATAAAACTATTCCAGCTAAAGTTAAAACTGAAGCTAGTAGAGATAAAACTGAAAAAAACTGTTCATTAAAGCCAAGTTCATCAATTTCAAACCATGTTAAACCAGGTCCAGGACCTGGCATTGCCCTAAATATAAAAATGATTACTGCTGTTCCAACAATTGTTAATCTTAAATTCTCTGGTAACTCTTTTATGAGTTTAAACATCAAAAATAAAATTATGATAACTGAACCGATAAAAACTATTTCTTGAGCAAAGGGAACTTTAAAAGATCCAATTGATAAAGTGAAAATAACAAATATTAAACTACCTCCCAAAATCCACCAATTAACCTTGGTTTTTTCTGTCCCTCTCTCTTCTTTAAATTCTAATCCTAGAGATTTTAAATTTTCAATTTTTTTATTTCTTAAATGTTTTGCTAAAAGTACCCCTAAAATTGAAACAACTGGAATAACTAATGCATATATATAAATTTTACCGTATAGAGCAATTTTAGCAGACTGTTCTAAACTATCCACGTCTCTAAATAAAATAACATTTACTAGTGCTACTAAAACAGTGCCTCCAATAATTGCAAAACGTCCAAGAGTTTGCATTGTTGTATGCATGATCTTAATTTGATCTTTACTATAATCATTTCCGCTCTCATCAGTTAATGGTACAGCTTCAACTGTCATTGCATCTGCAACAACATCTTGCACGACATATCCAACCGGGGCTAAAATTACACTAATTACAAACCAAGTTTCTACTGAAAAAATTTGAGCTAAGGTTTCAGTATGAATTATAAGTCCATACATAATGAGCAAACTTAGTGCTATTAAAAATGCACCAAAAAAAACCATATAATTTTTTCTATCCCAGATAAGATCAACTAAATGACCTAATGGCATTTT
>JAYOZQ010000123.1:0-2575 GCA_038154225.1 Candidatus Pelagibacter sp. | reverse complement strand
TATTAATATTTAGTCCCCAATCTAATATGGGTCCAAGTTGCATAATTAAACCAAAAAAACCAAGAACATAATCAGATTGTAATTCTTTTATTTCTCCTTCGTCATGTTTGATTTTTACAGAACTAATTTGATTATCACCATTAACTGAGTCTATTTGATATTTAGTGTATAAATTTAATTTTCCTTGATCATTTAATTCTTTTACTTTTTGAACACTAGACTCTGCTCCACTAAATCCGTCACGTCTATGAATTAAATTTACTTTAGAAGTATTGGATAATTCTATAGCCCAATCTAAAGCTGAGTCTCCCCCACCAAAAATTGAAACAGTTTTATCTTTAAAAATAGTCTTATCCTTAATTGAATAAAATAAAGAGCTTCCTTCGAATTTTTCACATTCTTTGACTGGAAACTTTCTAGGTTCAAACGATCCTACCCCACCCGCAATAATAATTGCTGCTACATCAAACTCTTGGTTTCCACTAGTTTTAACATGCCAACGATTTTCAACTTTTTTAAGCTCCTCTACTCTTTCATTTAAATGAAATTTCACATTAAAAGGTTTAATTTGCTGTAAAAGATTATTAGTTAATTCTTCACCAGTGCATTCTGGAACAGCTGGAATATCATAAATAGGTTTGTCAGGATAAAGCTCAATACATTGACCACCAGCTTTATCAAGATTATCTACAATCTCACAACTTAACCCAATGATCCCTAATTGATGAGCACAAAATAAACCTGTTGGTCCTGCTCCAATTATTAACACATCTGTTTTATTCATCTAAGCTTGCTTTTCTGGAATGGTAACTTCCAAACCATCTAATTCATCTGAAACAATCAATTGACAACTCAATCTACTATTTTGTTTTGGCTCATATGCCATATCCAACATATCTTCCTCGCCATCTTCTTTAGTTGGAAGTTTATCTAACCAATCTTCTTTAACATACACATGACAAGTAGCACATGCCATTCCACCTCCGCAATCTGCATCAATTCCTGGAATATCGTTTTGAACCGCGCCTTCCATCACCGTTAATCCATTTTGAACATCAATGGTGTGTGTTTTGCTATCGTGCGAGTGATAAGTAATTTTTGCCATGTGTTATATATAAGTTCATATTTAAATTGAGCAAGTAAGTAAAAACATACTTAGCAAGATTTAAGCATTTTGAGGTTCTGGTACTTCCTTTTTAAAAAAGTAGTTAGTATCCTCTGATTGTTTCATAATAGCTGGTAAAATTTCTTTGTAAGCATCAATCAAACCATCATTTGTTCTTGGCAATTGATCTTTAATATGGTGGTGAAGTTTGTCTAGATTATAAGATGGAACTGTTGGAAACATGTGATGGGTCACATGATATTCCATTTTCCAATATAAAAAACTTAAAATAGGATTTAAATACATTTCTCTTGTCGTATATCTATGATCTTTAATATTTCTTGCTAAACCTGCATGTTGAGTAAAAGAAACCAGTTTGTGTAAAGTTCTTCCATAAAATTTTGGTAATAAAAAAAACAAAACTGGCAACCAAGATAATGTAATTAAAGACCACAGAATAATAGCAATCCAAATTGCAACAAAAATTCTAGAATTAAAAATAACTTTTGATTGTGCATTTTCAGGAATGCAATCTTGCATAACTTTTGTTTTTACTCCAAATGCATGTTGAATAATTTCGTAAGCTATACTTTTTTTAAAATATAAAAGTTCCATAAAAGGAATTAAATTCATTATTAAATTTTTTGGTGTTTCTTTTAAATTATTTCCATATTCAATTTCATGATCAAATGGATTTTCTGTTGAATATGTATTTCCATGATGAACGAAGTGTGTGTATCTCCATCTTAATGGTTCAAAATTAGAAAGGTATGAAGAGATATAGTAAAAAAATTCATTTAAAGATTTTGATTTAAAAGCAGTTTTGTGACCTGTCTCATGCCATAATGGATTTGAAAAACCATAAATGTTTCCATAAACCAAAAACCAAAATGCTGACCACCATGTACCCCAAGTTATATATGCCAAAGTTCCTGTTACTAATAACAATCCAAAAAAAACAGAAACATGTTGAAGCCCTTTAATATCAGATTTTTTTGAAAGCTCTTTAAGAACCTCTATATCAACTTTACATTTGTGCCATTTATCTAATTTTACATCCATGTGTCTAAAATATGTATAATTATTATATATAATTTTATTGTAGGCAAAAAAAAAGGGCAAGAACAAAAATGTCCTTGCCCTTTAATTTAAATTTTAAGTAAAACTACTTAGCTCTACCAGGTTGTTGCATTGCTGCTGCCCAAATGATCAGACCGAAAGCGATCTTGTTCAAGAAGTCAGCTGCGTTGTAAATCACGTTAAGTGAGTTAGCGTCTACTCCACCTGTTAGGTAACCAAAAATGTAACCTAATGGGTAAATAGCCCAACCTACAGTAACGATCATTCTCATTGCACCAAAAGCAGTTACAAGTGCTTTATTACCACTTTTCGCTGCTCTCTTACCTGCTTCACCTGAGAATACTTCATAAAGAATGTATACCCAACCAGCCATACCGATAATGAAACCAA
>JAYOZQ010000122.1:0-2575 GCA_038154225.1 Candidatus Pelagibacter sp. | reverse complement strand
AAAATTGCAAATGATACTTCTTATGGATTAACCAACTATATTCAAACTCAAGACTCTGAAAAAGTTCAAAGAGTGGCTAGAAAATTAAGATCTGGAATGGTGGATGTTAATGGAGCTGGTATTGCAGTTGATGCACCCTTTGGAGGTTTTAAACATTCTGGTATTGGTAGAGAAGCAGGTGAACACGGCTTAGAAGAATTTTTAGAAGTAAAAGCTGTAGGTGGTTGGAGTTAATTTACCGATTTATCTTTGACACCTTCTAAAAATTTAAGGCATTTTTTCATTTCATTTAATTCTATGAACTCGTCAATTTTGTGAGCTTGCTCAATAGAGCCAGGTCCACAAACAACTGTGCTAATTCCTAATTCTTGAAATAAACCAGCCTCTGTTCCAAAAGAAACTACTTCTCTAGAATTATCACCTGTTATATTTGATACAAATTCGCATGCTTCAGACTCATCTAGTCTGTTAAAACCAACCACTTCACCAATTGTTTCTTTTTTAATATAAGAATCAGGAAATACTTTTTTCATTTCTGGTAGAAGTACTTCATTTGCATATTTATCAATTTCATTTGTAACAAATTCTCCATCCTCTTTAACAACTGGCCTTGTTTCCCATTCAACACTACATTTGTCTGCAATGACATTATGAGCAATACCACCTTTAATACCTCCAATTGATAAAGTTGAATGTGGAGGATCAAAAATACTATTGTCTTTAACTCTTTTTTTTAGTTCTTCTCTTATTTCTAAAAGTTTTCCAACATATCTAGTTGCATATTCAGCAGCATTTACTCCTAGATGTGGTTTTGAGCTATGTCCTGCTAGTCCTCCAAAGTGAACTGTGTATTCGTTCATACCTTTATGGGCATCTATAATTTTCATAGTAGTTGGTTCACCAATTATACAAATTCCATTTTTAATATCTCTTTTTTTCAATTCTTCTATTAATAATGGTGCTCCAATACATGCAGTCTCTTCATCAAATGTGTAACAGAAATGTAAGTCTCTATCTAAATTACTTTCTTTAAAGATTGGTGCATAAGCAAGTGTGCATGCAATAAAACCTTTCATATCACAGGATCCTCTTCCATAAAGTTTATCGTTTTTAATTGTTGCAACAAATGGGTCACTGCTCCAACCTTTAGACACTGGGACCACATCTGTGTGTCCAGATAATATGATTGGTTTTTTTGTGCTTTGATTTTTTGCTTTTAAAGTCCCAAAAAGATTTACTCTTTTTTTATCATCATCATAAACTTTAAAAGTATTTATTCCAATATCATTTAAAATGTTTTCACAATAATCAATTAAACTACTATTATCTTGGCCTGAGACAGTTTTAAATGCAATTAAGTCAGTTAAAATCTTTATTGATTTTTCATATAAATTATTATCTATACTCATAAACTTAATACACTATATTATTATAATGATTAAAGAGCAAATTACCTTTGATGACTTTGATAAAGTAGATATTAGAGTTGGTACCGTAATTTCAGTAAAAAAAAATGAAAAGGCAAGAAAACCATCTTTAGTGGTCGAAGTTGATTTTGGAAGTAAAATTGGCATTAAACAATCATCAGCTCAAATCACTCATTACTATAATGAGGAGAATTTAAAAGGAAAGCAAGTCATTGCAGTTTGTAATTTTCCTGAGAAAAATATTGCTGGTGTAGTTTCACAAGTATTAGTTTTAGGAGCAATTGATGCTGAAGGGAAAGTTACCCTTTTACATCCATCACAAAAAGCTGAGAATGGTTTACCAATCGCTTAGCAATGCATCCTGAAATTCTTTCGATAACTTTATTTGGAATTGTTGCTGCATTTACACCTGGTCCTAATAACTTTGTTGCTTTTTATTCTGGTTTTAATTTTGGTATTGTTAGAACACTTCCACATATAATCGGCGTTACCTTTGGTTTTCCATTTTTATTATTATGCCTAGCTTTAGGTTTGATAAATATATTTAAGCTTTATCCTTTAATTCAAGAGATATTAAAATATCTAGGAACTCTATTTTTAATTTATTTGGCTTATAAAATTTCTTTTTCAGGCCCTTCAAACCAAGAAAATAAAAATAAAAATCCGATTAAATTTCATGAAACTTTTATTTTTCAGTTTTTAAATCCCAAAGGGGTTATTGCATCTATTATTCTTGTATCAACCTATATTGATCCAGGCGAAACATTTGTAAGTTATACGACTCAAATTCTTGTTATGGCTTTACTAGTTTCAGTAACGAGCATTACTCTTTGGACATTTTTAGGTAAATTCTTTAGGAAATTTGCGACAAATCAGAAATTTATTAATTATTTTAATTATGCTATGTCACTGCTTCTTTTAACAAGCATAATAACTTTTTATTTATAAAATATGACACCAGGAAACAAAAATTCTTATAATTCTCTAAAAAAAATTAGCATTAATAACAAAGAGTACAATTATTACTCATTAAACGAAGCAGAAAAAAATGGGCTAGAAGGGATTAGCAAACTTCCAAAATCTCTTAAAGTTTTATTAGAAAACTTACTAAGATATGAAGATGATTTGAGTGTTACAAAATCTCAAAT
>JAYOZQ010000121.1:0-2586 GCA_038154225.1 Candidatus Pelagibacter sp. | reverse complement strand
GGAAAATTAAAATAAATTTTAATGAGTAATATCAAGATTAAAAAAATTGATAGCAAAATATCATCTATTATTATTGATGAACAAAAAACATATAATTCATTATCATTTAAAAATTTAACTGATTTACTAAAAGCATTTAAAAAACTTGATGCAGACAAAAAGATAAAAGTAATTATTTTGGAAGGTGCTGGTAAAGGATTTAGTGCGGGACACAACTTAAAAGAAGTAAGAGGATTAAATAAAAAAGAAAAATATCAAAAATTATTTAATCTTTGTTCAAAAGTTATGCTGCAAATCGTTGAAGGTAGAAAACCAGTGATTGCTAAGGTGCATGGAGCTGCATTCGCAGCTGGCTGCCAATTAGTTGCAAGTTGTGATTTAGCTTACAGCACGAACGATACATTATTTGCAACACCTGGAGTTAATATAGGTTTGTTCTGTAGCACTCCAATGGTTGCTGTTAGTAGAAAAATTCATAGAAAGCCAATGATGAAAATGTTGCTAACAGGTGAACCAATTAAAGCAAACTATGCAAAAGAAATTGGATTAATTAATGATTATTTTTCAAAATCTAAATTAGAGAATGAGGTATTAAAAGTTGCTCAAACTATTGCATCAAAATCAAATTTAACAATTAAAATTGGCAAACAAGCCTTCTATAAGCAATTAGAAATGCCATTAAAAAAAGCTTATGCCTATACTAGTAAAATGATGACAATTAATATGATGGCAATGGATGCTAAAGAGGGGATCTCAGCATTTTTAGAAAAAAGAAAACCAAAATGGAAAAATAAGTAATGAAAAATAAAAAAAATATTTTGATTTTTATTTTTATTATTGCTGGGATGTTTTTTATTTTAAGTTTTAATGATCATAATTTTAAAAGAGCGGTTGATGCATGTCTTGCAGGAAGTCAAAAATTATCAGACTCTAAAATTACAGACTTAGAAGAAGCCCGTAAATTTTGTGAAGACCAGATTAAAAAAAATAAATAATTAATGTCAGAAATAAAAGATATTCTCTCAAAACATAAAACTATTGCAATGATTGGTGTTAGTAAAGATCCTAAAAAACCATCAACCATAGTCATGAAGTATATGCAAAAATATGGATTTAAAGTTATTCCAGTTAATCCAAGAGCCAAGGGTGAAAAAATTTTAGGTGAAGAAGTTTTTGAAAAAATTACAGATATTAAAGAGCCAGTTGGAATTGTAGATGTTTTTAGACCTTCTAAAGAAGCATATGCAATAGCAGAGGATACAGTTAAAATTGGTGCAAAAGTATTATGGCTTCAGCTCGGTATTAGAGACGAAGAAGCAAAAAAGTTAATGGATAAAAATAATATTGATTATATAGAAAATAAATGTACTAAAATGGAATATCAAAAATATTTTTTAAAGAAGATGCAAGCATTTCCAGTTTTGAGCAATTAAATGAATATAGTAAATTTTACCCCAATCACAGCGACCCTTGGAGGAATGATCATTGGTCTAGCAGTGGTAATATTTTTTTTATTTAATGGAAGATTAGTTGGAATTAGTGGAATTGCCTCAAACGCTTTAACTGAAAAAGATAATAAGTTTGATAATTTATTGTTTTTGCTTGGATTAATATTAGGTCCCATTATTTATAGTTTATTTACCAGTAAGGAAATAAACATTACGATTTCAAATTCTTTTATTTTATTAATATTTGCAGGATTACTAGTTGGAATAGGCACAAGAATTAGTGGAGGTTGCACAAGTGGCCATGGAATAAGTGGCATAGGAAGATTTTCATTAAGATCAATTATTGCAACCATAACATTTATGATTGTTGGTATTCTAACAGTGTTAATTAAGAATTTTATATGAACAAATTAATTTCATTAATCGCTGGTATTATCTTTGGAATTGGATTGGTTGTGTCCGAAATGGTTAATCCAGCAAAAGTATTAGCGTTTTTAGATTTATTTGGAAATTGGGACCCTTCATTAGCATTTGTTATGATTGGAGCTTTAGTTGTTTCATCTCCACTATTTCATCTAATTAAGAACAAAGAAAAACCTTTGTTAGCTGAAAAATTCAATTACTCTAATAACAAAGAAATAAACAATAAGCTAATTATAGGCTCAGCTTTATTTGGTGCAGGTTGGGGACTTGGAGGACTTTGTCCTGGTCCTGCAATATCGTCTCTTGCACTTTTAAATATTAATTCAATAATTTTTGTTTTTGCTATGTTTATTGGATTTTATTTAGTTAAATTTTTTAATCTCAATAAGACTAGTTAGATTTCATATTACTTTAATTAAAGTATAATATTTTATTAAAAATATTTGTATGAACAAATTACTTAAGTTTTTAGATAATACTTTTTTAGATTTAGGGCGACAGTTTAAATGGAGTTATCTGCCTCCATTAATGGTTTATGTTGCAGCAGGTATTTCTGGTTTAACTGGAATTGTTGGAACTTTTTTTGTTAAAGATTACTTAAATTTATCTGCTGCATTTCTTGCAGGATTAGGATTTTGGGCAGGAATTCCATGGGCTTTAAAAATGCCATTAGGTCATTTAGTTGATCTTATCTGGGATAGAAAAAATTATATGG
>JAYOZQ010000120.1:0-2668 GCA_038154225.1 Candidatus Pelagibacter sp. | reverse complement strand
TTTCTCATTTCTTTTTCTGAGTAAATATGTTTTCCCTTCCAATTTAATTCAGGGATAGTCTCAACTTGTTTTTGAGCCCAAACGAGTGGATCTGATGGCTCTTTTTCATCAGGTTTTAAACCAAATGCAACTTTTCTATAAAAGTTTTTCATTAAATAAATTTAACAAAATTATTTTATTTTATCAATATCGTGAATATTTGTTAAAGAATTATTAAATTCTTCAATATTTTCCCTTAAAGCTAAACTAGAAATTGAATAAATCATAACCAATAATAAAACTAAAGGAAGTGAAGTGATGATAGAGGCGTTACTTTTTATTAATAAAATATAAAAGACGATAAATAAGGCTGATCGAATTAAAACTGTTTTTCTAAAAACACTTATTATTGAAAGTGAATGTTTTAATAAATTAAAGAAACTCATCTTAGATGGGCCAAAATATCTAGTGCCTCTAATGGATGGAATGGATAATAAATTTTTATCAGTTTTTTTTAATGATCCAGAAAAACTATTCCAAGTAGATTTTTCTTTAAGCATTTTTTCAATAGTTGATTTTGATAAACAGGTAAAATTTCCAAATTTAATAGATTGGCCAATGCTAAAGTTAAAAATTTGTGAAATTGATAACAAAACTTAAAGAATAAACTTTCAGATCTTTTAACTCTCTCACCTACTATCGATTGATCATTTGATTGTTCTGCAAGTTGTATAAAATTTTTAATCTCTTCTGGTCGATCTTCACCATCACCATCCATTGGTATTACATAATCAAATTCTTTTTTTTCATAAATATATTTAAGACCAGACGCAATACATCTTGCGTGCCCTCTATTTTCTTTCATATTTACAATTTCAATAGAATTAATATTTTCAGTATTTTGATATTCATCAATTATCTGTTGAGAAGATGCGTCATTGATCACAATAATTGAGATTTCTGAATTAATACCTTCTATTTCAGAATTTATATCTCCAATTAACTTAGTTAAGCTTTCTCTATCGTTATAAATTGGAATTAAAATTATATATTTTTTCATGACTATTTTGAACCAACACAGACATTATCAAGGCACATATAATCTTTCAATTGATCAAGTTTTTCTCTTTCAATAAATCCTTCCCATACAGGTCTTGATTTTAGATGATAAGATAAATTGCCAGCATTCCACTCATTTCCATAAACTACATTTATTTTTGACTTAAACTGTTGATCCCAAGCATATTGAGTTTTAATCGCAATTTCTTTACCTGGATAGTCAGTTCTTTTGTCATCCTTTGAAATTGAGACGTATGCATAGAGTATGGGTGATAGAAAGAATAAAAAGATAAATCCAATCACAAATGGTTTTAACTTTTTAATATTTATTTGAGTTTGAAATAAATAAACAAATAAAGTTCCAAAAAATAAATAAAATGGTGTCATCCACATGGTTCTAATTTTAGAACCCGTAACCACAGAAGTTAAAAACATTAGTAAAATTGGTAAAATGTTAATTGCTAATAAAAAAAGTAATCTTTTGTCTTTAAGATCAAATTTAAATTTGATTTTTTTAATTAAAAGCCAAACTAAAAATAAAAATGGAATTAATATTCCAACTTGCTTTATTAAAAAAAGAAGCGGAAATTTAATATGATCAATCAAACTAGATTGTTCTAATCCAGTTCTAGCAAGTCCATAAGTGATCGTAATGAATTCATTATTATTAAGCCAAATTAAATGTGGCACTAAAACAATTAAAAATACTTCAAGAGTTATTAGATATTTAAAATCAAATTTTCTTTCTCTCTTAATGAATATTAAATAAATAAACAATAAATCTATTGAAACTAAAAGATAAAGAAATAAATATTTTGATAAAAACCCAAATGCTGCAAATAATCCAACTAAAAAACAGTCAGTAAATTTTATTTCTTTACTGGTATAAATTTTCCATGAAAAATAAACTGTTAATGACCAAAATGGCAGTTGGCAAACATTGACGTTAAATTCAGGTGTTGTGAAATTATAAAAATAAATTGCTTCAATCAGTAAAACTGAAATTAATCCAAGCAAATCATTGTTAAAAAATTCTTTAGAAAATTTAAACACATAATAAAAAGAAATAACTACAAAGATTTGACTTAGTAAATAATATGCCCAATCTTGAGATCCAAAAATTTGAAAAAAAACTTCTGGAAAAAAAGCACTCATTGGAGGGTGTTTATTAAATCCCCAATCTAAATTACTGCCCCAAGCTAAAGCCTCAATTGTATCTAGTGGTAAATTTTGATTAGTTAACGATGGAATTAAAGTCCAAAATATAAGATGAGTTGTAACAAAAATATAAAATATATTTTCTATATTTTTGTTATTATTGGTCATTTATAAATATTTATAACAATTACGCTTGCTTGACACCCCTATTTTGCTGAATATACTCCGAAAATTCAAATTTTAACTATGCCAAAGACTACTAAAGTAAAAAAAAAAGTTACTAAAACGAAAGCTAAAGTTTCAAAACCTAAAACAAAAGTTGCTGCTAAACCAAAGGCTGCTGCAAAAGCTCCTATAAAAATTTCAAAGACTTATGTTCCTAAAGACACTGAAAAATACATGTGTGAAAAACATCTGGTATTTTTTAGAATGAGATTAACTGAATGGAAAAAAGATTTAGTGAAAGCTAACA
>JAYOZQ010000119.1:0-2668 GCA_038154225.1 Candidatus Pelagibacter sp. | reverse complement strand
TTATAAAGTTGTCTTTTAATTGTTTCTGGCTCAACACCATTTCTTAAATCAATAGCAACTCTAATACCCTCTCTGTTAGACTCATCTCTAATATCTTTAATCCCTTCAATTTTTTTCTCTCTAACGAGTTGTGCAATTCTTTCATTTAAAACTGATTTATTAACTTGATAAGGAATTGATGTAATAACCAATCTGTCTCTACCATTTTTAAGAGTTTCTGAGGCAACTTCTCCTCTAATCTTAAATGATCCTCTTCCATTGTTGTAACCTTGTTTGATAATATCTTTTCCAATTATGACGCCACCAGTTGGAAAATCTGGTCCAGGTATATGTTTCATTAACTCTTTAACTTTAATATCTTTGTTATCAATTAAGGCTAAGGTTCCATCTATTATTTCTCCTAAATTATGTGGAGGAATACTGGTCGCCATACCTACGGCAATACCACCTGCACCATTCACTAAAAGATTTGGATATTGTGCTGGCAAAACTGTTGGCTCTTTTTCAGTTTCATCATAATTGCTTTTGTAAGAAACTGTATTTTTTTCAATATCATCAATTAAAAACTGTGAAACTTTTGAAAGTCTTGTTTCAGTATATCTCATTGCTGCAGCAGGATCTCCATCGATTGATCCAAAATTACCTTGTCCTTGAACTAAAGGTAAGCTCATTGAAAAATCTTGAACCATTCTAACTAGGGCATCATAAACTGATTGATCGCCATGAGGATGATATTTACCAATTACATCCCCGACTATTCTTGCAGATTTTCTAAATTGTTTAGACCAATCATATCCACCTTTATACATTGCATATAAAATTCTTCTGTGAACAGGTTTCAGTCCATCTCTTACATCAGGTAAAGCCCTACTAACAATTACACTCATTGCATAAGATAGATAAGATGAGCTCATCTCATCATGCATAGAGATTAATTTAATATTGTTATCTTTTGGAGCTTCAGTTTTTTGCATAGATACTAAAATGGAATTTCGTCGTCCATATCATTTGATACTTGAGAAGAGTCCTCAATATTATTTTGTTGAGTAGTATCATTTTGAATTCCACCACCAGTATTTCCACCACCCAACATTGTTAGTGTAGTGTTATATCCTTGAAGAACAATTTCAGTAGAATATTTATCTTGGCCAGACTGCTCATCTTTCCATTTTCTTGTAGTGAGTTGTCCCTCCACATAGATTTGAGCACCTTTTTTTAAATATTGCTGAATCACATTTACTAGACCTTCATTAAATACAACTATACGGTGCCATTCAGTTTTCTCTTTTTTTTCACCAGTATTTTTGTCTTTCCAAGACTGACTTGTAGCTAAGCTTAGTCTTGCAACACTTTTACCATTAACCATTTGTTTGATCTCTGGGTCTGCGCCCAAACGACCAATTAATAATACTTTATTTAAACTTCCAGCCATAATATTTAATATTTGTTAAATTAATTAATAAGAACTATATCACAATTCTTCTCATTATTAATTTTATTAACTCAAAGCAACAAAAAATATGATCAAAAAGATAGTTATTAAGGGTGCCAAAGAACACAATTTAAAGAATGTTTCTGTTGAAATCCCAAAGGATCAATTTGTTGTCATTACAGGTCTATCTGGATCAGGAAAATCATCATTGGCATTTGATACCATATATGCAGAAGGCCAAAGACGTTATGTCGAAAGTCTGTCTGCTTACGCAAGACAGTTTTTGGATAAAATGAAAAAACCTAATGTAGATCTTATTGAAGGTTTAAGTCCTGCTATTGCTATTGAGCAAAAAAATACATCTAAGAATCCAAGATCAACTGTAGCAACAGTTACAGAAATTTATGATTATATGAGAGTTTTATTTGCAAGAGCTGGGATACCCTATTCGCCTTTTACAGGTAAACCAATTACCTCTCAGACAATAACTCAAATTGTAGATTTAGTTAAAAAACTTCCAAAAAAAAGTACAATTTATATTTATGCTCCCGTAGTTAGAGGTCGTAAGGGAGAATATAAAAAAGATATTTTAAGTTATAAAAGAAGAGGATTTAGAAAAATTAAAATTGATAATGTTCTATATGATATCGAAAAATCTCCAAATTTAGATAAAAAACTTAAACATGATATTTCAGTTTTAGTCGATAGAATTGTCTTAAATTCAAAATTGGGAAACAGATTAGCAGAAAGTATTGAAACGGCTGTTAATTTATCTAATGGATTAGTCTTTGTAGAATATGAAGATGAGACGTTACCACAAAAATTCAGAAAAATAGAGAAGCTAATATACTCAACAAAATTTGCATGTCCTGAGAGTGGCTTTACTATAGAAGAAATAGAGCCAAGACTTTTTTCTTTTAATAGTCCTTTTGGCGCATGTGAAGAATGTGAGGGTATTGGAATGAAGTTAAATGTGGATCCAAATTTGGTAATTCCAGATGAAAGAAAAAGTATTGCTGATGGTGCAATTGAACCATGGGCAAAATCTACTACTCTATATTATGCCCAAACATTAGCGTCTATTGCTAAACATTATGGTTTTTCTCTAGATGAAAAATGGAAAAAATTACCCAAAAAAATTAAAGATGTAATTTTATATGGGTCCGATGAAGAAGAAATTAAATTTAATTATGATGATGGATATGAAAAATATTCACATAAAAAAACTTTTGAAGG
>JAYOZQ010000118.1:0-2699 GCA_038154225.1 Candidatus Pelagibacter sp. | reverse complement strand
CTTGTATTGCGCCAGATGAAATGGTCAGGATTGCAAAAGAGAAACAAAAAGAAGGTATTACTCAGTTTCAAGTAAAATTAGGTGCTGATAATAATTGGCAAGTTGATGCTGAACGATTAATTAAAGTTAGAGAAGCAATCGATGATCAACATTTAGTTTATGGGGATTGGAATTGTGGATCAACCCCATTAGATGCCATAAGAACAAGTAGAAAAGTAGCCCACTTAGATATTATGTTAGAGCAACCGTGTTTGACTTTATCAGAATGCGCATCCGTTAAACAAGCAACAGGTCTTCCAATGAAATTAGATGAAGGAGTATATGATACCAAAACTCTTTTAGAGGGATATGAAAAAGGAATAATGGATGTTGCAGCTTTAAAAATTTCAAAATTTGGTGGCATAAGTGCCGTAAGAGATGCAAGAGAACTTTGCAGTTATTTTGGCACTAAAATGTGTATTGAAGACACTTGGGGAAGCGACATTACAACTGCTGCTTTACTTCATTTAGGAACAAGTTGTGATCCATCAAGATTGCTTAATGTTTGTGATTTATCTGGTTATGTTTCACCTCGCTTAGATCAAAATGGACCTTCAAGAGTTAATGGAAGAATTTCTGCACCTACTGGATTTGGTTTAGGGATAGAGCCAGATAGAGATTTACTTGGAAAACCTGAAATTATTTTAGATTAAATATTTTTTTTAAATTATTATTAAAGATAAATTAATGAGTTTTATTGAAATTATTGCACTATTAGTTTTTTTGTTTCCTTTAGCATTTAGCCCAGGACCTGGGAACATGTTCTTTGCAGCAAATGGAGCTAGATTTGGTTTGGTAAAAACTTTATCAGCAAATTTTGGATATCACTTTGCTACTATAATTGTTACCTTCATCATTGGATTAGGCTTTAGCTTTTTTTTTTCATTTATTGAAAAACAATATCAATATATCCAAATTATAGGCTCTCTTTATGTAATGTATCTAGCTTACAAATTCTTTAAAGCAGAAACTTATAGTGAGGATGATCAAAATCTTAAGTGCACTTTTAAGGATGGAGTAATTCTTCTTATATTCAACCCAAAAGCTTACGTTATAATTTCACTTATGTTTGCAATCTTTTTAGATAGTAATCAAAATTTATTCAAAATAGCTTTAATTTCAATAATATTTACAATTAATAACTGTGTTTCTTTTACTTTATGGACTTTATTTGGTGATTTAATTGGATCAAAGTTCAGAAATAAAAAATATTCTAAAGTCCTTAATAATATATTTTCTCTAGTCTTATTCCTTGTTGCTATTTGGATGCTTACAATCAAAGGCATGAATTTATAATTTCAATTTATCTCTAGACTTTGCTAGAGTATTTAAATGCTAGAACTAATAGATCTAATTTTTAATCAGTATTTAAGATTGTTTGTTGGGGTAGTATTGGTAGGTTTGGTCTGTTTTTCTTTATATTATAATTACAAAGATTTAATTTAAAATTAGGTTATTAATCTTTGGTATTTCAATCTTAATTTGTTAACTTAAATCTATGAATCCTTATTTAAGAGTATTATTCTTTGTGGTTATGACTGCCTTGTTTGGTGCATGTGCAGTTCTAATTTTAGGTATCTTGTTAGGAATTAGTGATAAATTATTTGGAACTAACGTAGTTGGTCTAATTAATATAATTATATCAGGGGGTGAGATTGTTTTATTAAAAGTTTGGCTTATTGGTCTACCCATTTCTTTTTTAACTAAAATGCATAAGAAAAGATGAAAAAACTTTTTATAGATTTAAAAAAAGAAATTTATCAATTGTGGGAAAATAATTTAGAGCTTTCAAATTTTACAAAATTACCAGAAGAATTAATCTATAATGATACTCAGCCAAATTATATTATGCCTGCAAAAAAGCTAGAGAATTGGGCAAGTAATTCATCAGAAACAATGAAGGTTCATGATATGGTTAAACAACTTTCACCATATGTTAACTGGAAACAAACTTATGAAGAAAAAGATGTGGGTAAATCTTTTTTAGAAAAGTTTGGTTATTTTGAACTTTTTGGACCATCTGGGCATTTTTTAACAAATCAAATGAGCCTTTTTGTGTTTTTTGTAGACGCCGATAGTTATTATACTTGGCATAACCATGAAGCAGAAGAATTATATTTTGTATTATCTGGTAGTGCAAAATTTGAAAGTAAATCAGATGAGTCTAAAATTTTAGGACCATTAAAGACAAGATTTCATAAAAGCTTTCAACCTCATTCTTTAACAACTTATAATGAAAAATGTTTATCATTAGTAGTTTGGCGAGATAAATTGAATTCTGAAATAAAAGTAGTTAAAAATTTATGAGTAATTCACAAAATATAAAAAAAATTAACACATTGGTAGTGGTAGCAGGCCAAATGAGTTTATAAGTATTGAGCAAATTAATAATTGTAGTAAATTTTAGATAATTTAATTGATAACCATTAATGATTTAAAACAAGCATGATTGAATTAATTGACCTATTTTTTAATCAGTATTTAAGAATATTTGTAGGAGTTGTTCTAGTAGGTCTTATTCTGTTTTCCCTATATTTTAAGTTTAAAGGTAAATAATTTTTTTAAAGCAATTAGACTCATGGTTTAAGATTTGTTAGTCTTGGAGTATGACTTTAGTGAGGCTAAAAATAAGTTTTAATATTTTATGAAAAAAATAATAT
>JAYOZQ010000117.1:0-2723 GCA_038154225.1 Candidatus Pelagibacter sp. | reverse complement strand
TCTTTTAATAAGTTTAAAATTTGTGCTTGAATACTAACATCTAAAGCAGAAGTGGGCTCATCACAAACTAGCAGTCTAGGCTGTGTTGCTAATGCTCTTGCAATAGAAATTCTTTGTCTTTGACCACCTGAAAACTCATGGGGGTATCGATCTGCAGATTTTTGAGATAATTCAACAGACTCTAATAAATCATATATATAATCATTTAGATCATTCGATGATATTGAAGGATTATGTAATTTAATTGGTTCTGAAATTATATCTTTAACTTTTAATCTTCCATTCAATGAAGAGTATGGATCTTGAAAAATCATTTGTATTTGTTTTCGAAATTTCATCATTTCTAACTTATTCTTAATTTTTGTAATACAAACATTATCAAAAAAAATATCACCAGAAGATGGCTTAAATAGATTTACAATCATTTTTGCAATTGTAGATTTACCACTTCCACTTTCACCAACTAATCCAAAAGACTCTCCTTCTTTAATTTCAAATGAAACATTATCTACTGCCATAACTGAGTTTTTTGAATTTTCTGTAAAAAAATTATCATCAAAACTTTTATTAAGATTTTCAATTTTAACTAAATCTTGTTCAATAATTTCTTTTTTATTCCATCTACTTAAAATTTTTATATTGTTGCTTAGATTATTTTTGTTTTCTTTCTCTACAATTACAAATCTAGAAATTTTTTTGTTTGTTGGTGGTACTGAACTTATTAAGCTTTTTGTATAGGTCTCTTTAGGTTTTGTTAGAATTTCTTTTGTTTCACCAATTTCAACTAAATTTCCATTTTTCATCACAGCTACACGATCTACTGTCTCCGCAATTACACCCATATCGTGAGTAATTAAAATTACTGCAAGATTTCTTTCTTTCGTTAATCTCTTAATTAAGTCAAGTATTTGAGATTGAATTGAAACATCTAAAGCAGTTGTGGGTTCATCTGCAATTAAAAGTTCTGGCTCACAGCATAATGCAAGTGAAATCACCACTCTTTGTCTCATTCCACCTGAAAACTGATGAGGATAGTTATCAAATCTTTTTTCTGCATCTTTAATTCCAACTTCTCTCAAGAGCTCTATGGATTTATTTTTTGCCTCATCATTGGTTAAATCAAGATGAGTTTGAATAGTTTCTATTAATTGTTCACCAACAGTAAGTATTGGATTAAGAGAAGTTTGAGGGTCCTGAAATATAAGGCCAATTTTATTACCTCTATATTTGACGATATTTTTTGGATCATCATGAATATTTAAATCTCCTAAAATTACTGACCCACTTGAAACTTTTCCTGGAGCATCAATTAAATTGATTATTGCGTTTCCAACAGTGCTTTTTCCTGATCCAGACTCTCCAACTAATCCTAGTATTTCTCCTTTATTTACTTCAATATTTACATCTTTAGCTGCATAAACAGTTTCTTTTCTCATTGGATAATCAACACTTAAGTTTTTAATTTTTAGAAAACTCATTTTTTTAACCTTGGGTTTAATGTGTCTCTCATCCAATCTCCCAACAAATTAATTGAAAAAGCTAAGATTACTAAAAAAATTGCTGGAAAAAAAGTAATCCACCACTCTCCAGAAAACAAAAAGTCATTACCTAATCTAATGAGTGTTCCAAGAGATGGGGTTGTAGGAGGAACTCCTACTCCTAAAAAACTTAAAGTTGATTCTGCTATGATTGCAAGTGCTAGACCAATAGTGCCGATGACTAATACAGGTCTTAAAATATTTGGCAATATATGTTTAAACATTATAATTAAATTTGAAACTCCAATTATTGTTGAAGCTGAAACATAATCTTTATTTTTTTCTACAAGGGTTGCTGCTCTTGATACTCTTGCAAATTGAGGCCACTCTGAAATCCCAATTGCAAATATTAAAACATAAATAGCCATTTCATCGTGCATCTCTCTTGAAATTAGTCCTCTTGCAATTCCATCTACAAGAAGTGCCATTAAAATACTTGGGACAGTAAGTTGAACATCAGTTAATCTCATTACTACCATTTCATATTTCCCACCAAAAAAACCTGCTGTTAATCCAAGACCAACCCCAAGTATTAAACTAAAGATAATTGCAGAAAAACCAACTATTAAGGAAATTCTAGAACCGTAAAGAATAGTTGATAACATGTCTCTACCTTGTCCATCTGTTCCTAAAATAAATTTTGCAATTCCATCTTCTGTCCAAGATGGTGGAGTAAAAGCATCCATTAATGACAATGAGGATGGATCAAATGGATTATAAGGTGTTATAAATTCGACAAAAAAAGAACAAAAGAAAATTATCAATAAAATAATTGATGATATTATTGCTGTAGGTGACTTTATGAAGCTATGATAAATATCACTATCCTTAATTCTTCCCCAAGTACTAATGTTATTATCCACTTGAAACATCTCCTTTAACTCTAATTCTTGGATCTATAAAATAATAAAGAATATCAACAATAAAATTTATCATTACAAAAACAAAAGCAATGAATACTAAATATGCAGACATAATTGGAATATCAACAAACTGAACTGCTTGGATAAATAAAAAGCCCATTCCTGGCCACTGAAAAACTGTTTCTGTTATAATTGAAAACGCGATTAATGTTCCAATGTTAATTCCTGCAATAGTAATTACCGGGATTAGTCCATTTTTTAACGCATGTTTATATTTTATGCTGTTTTCGCTAATACCACGTGCTCGAGCAAACTTGATATA
>JAYOZQ010000116.1:0-2756 GCA_038154225.1 Candidatus Pelagibacter sp. | reverse complement strand
TAATAGATGCAGCAGGTGTTAAATCTATAAAAGTTTACTCAGTAATGACATGTAGTTCAAAAGAAGGTGTTTGCTCAACTTGTTATGGAAGAGACCTTTCAAGAGGTAAAATGGTGCACGTTGGAGAAGCAATTGGTATGATCTCTGCTCAATCAATTGGTGAACCAGGTACTCAGTTAACTATGAGAACTTTCCACGTTGGTGGAACAGCATCAGTTAAACAAGAGTCTCAAATAGTAAGTAAAAATGAAGGTACACTCAAGATTTTAAACTCAAATATTTTAGAAGACTCTAAGAAAAACTTAATTGTTATGGGTAGAAATACTCAGTTATCAATTGAAGATGATAATGGAGTACAAATTGCAGTTTATAAAGTTGCTTATGGATCAAGATTATTTTTTAATAATGGTGATAAAATTAAAGCTAATACAAAAATTTGTGAATGGGATCCATACACAACTCCAGTAATAGCTGAAAAAAGTGGAACTGCTAGTTTTGTTGATTTAATTGATGGAGTTTCAATTCAAGAAACTACCGATGACGCGACAGGTATTTCTTCTAAATCTGTTATTGATTGGAGAGCACAATCTAAAAGCACAGATTTAAAACCTAGAATTACTCTTAGAGATGAAAAAGGAAATGTAATTAAAAAAGCTGACGATAATGAAGCACGATATTATCTTGTACCTGATTCAATTCTTTCTATTAAAGATGGTCAAAAAGTTTTTGCTGGAGATGTTATCGCAAGACTTCCAAAAGAAACTACTAAAACAAAAGATATTACTGGTGGTCTACCAAGAGTTGCTGAATTATTTGAAGCAAGAAAAGCAAAAGATAGTGCAATCATTGCAGAAAATGATGGACAAGTTGTATTCGGTAAAGAAGTTAGAGGAAAACAAAGAGTATCTATTGTTCCAGAGGATGGTGCCGAACCTTCAAATTATTTAATTCCAAAAGGTAAGCATATCAATTTCAACCCTGGTGAAAAAATTCAAAAAGGTGAATACTTACTTGATGGACAACCATTACCTCACGATATTTTAAGAGTATTGGGAATTAAAGAATTAACAGAATATTTTGTTAATCAGGTTCAAGAAGTCTATAGATTACAAGGTGTAATTATAAATGACAAACATATTGAAACTATATTAAGACAAATGCTTAAAAAAGTTGAAGTTAAAGTGTCTGGTGATTCTAGTTATTTACCAGGTGAAGTTATTGATAGAATAAAATTTGATAATACTAATGAAAAACTTGTAGCTGAAGGTAAAACACCTGCAGTTGGTGAACGGGTATTGATGGGTATTACTAAAGCTTCATTACAAACAGAGTCATTTATTTCAGCTGCTTCATTCCAAGAAACAACAAGAGTTTTAACTGATGCTGCAATTAAAGGTAAAGTTGATCCATTAAATGGCTTAAAAGAGAATGTTATCGTTGGTAGATTAGTTCCAGCTGGTACTGGTAGTATTAAGAATAAGTGGAACAAAAAAGCCCTTGAGGATGATAATAATTTTATTGCTGAACAGGATAAAATAGAAACTTCTGAGCCTTCTGAAACACCTGCAAATCAATAAAAATAACACCTAATAATTGAAGTTTTAGTTTGACAAAGACGGATTAATAAGTATTTTGGCGATGTTTTTGGTTGGAATGTAGTACCTACTAATAGTACTAAACGCTGCCACAAAATAACCTGTCAGTTATTTTCTTCTAAAAATAAATTAATTAATTTTATAAAAAATTTATGCCAACTATTAATCAGTTGTTAAGAAAAAAAAGAGTTAAACAACTTACAAGGAACAAAGTTCCAGCTTTACAAAAGCAACCTCTTAAAAGAGGAGTGTGTGTTAAAGTTTATACAACAACTCCAAAAAAACCTAACTCTGCATTGAGAAAAGTTGCAAGAGTAAGATTGTCAAATGGTTTTGAAGTAACAGCTTATATTCCTGGTGAAGGACACAATCTTCAAGAACACTCAGTAGTGTTAATTAGAGGTGGTAGGGTTAAAGATTTACCAGGTGTTCGTTATCATATCTTGAGAGGTAATCTTGATACTCAAGGTGTTGCTAACAGAAAAAAAAGAAGATCTTTATACGGAACTAAAAAAGGTAAATAATGTCTAGAAAAAAAACTCAACCAAAAAAAAATGTAGTTCCAGATCCAAAGTTTAATTCTACGATTATTCCAAAATTAATTAACAATATAATGTACGACGGTAAAAGAGGTGTTGCTGCTAAAATTGTTTATGATGCAATTGAAAAAATAAAAACTAAATCTAAAGATGAACCTATAAATATTTTTAATGAAGCTATTAACAATATTAAACCAACTGTTGAAGTAAGATCTAGAAGAGTTGGTGGAGCTACCTATCAAGTTCCTGTTGAGGTTAAAAGTAAAAGAGCTCAAGCTCTAGCAATTAGATGGTTGGTAGATTCTGCAAGAAAAAGAAAAGACAAACATATGTCAGATAAAATTTTTAATGAACTTTATGATGCTTATGAAAAAAAAGGAGCAGCAGTTAAAAAAAGAGAAGATGTGCATAAAATGGCTGAGTCAAACAAAGCTTTTGCACATTTTAGATGGTAATAAAAAATGGCTAGAACTCATACATTAGATAAATATAGAAATATTGGGATCATGGCCCACATCGATGCTGGAAAAACCACTACAACTGAAAGAATTTTATACTACACAGGAAAAAGCCATAAAATAGGAGAAGTGCATGATGGTGCTGCAACTATGGATTGGATGGA
>JAYOZQ010000115.1:0-2762 GCA_038154225.1 Candidatus Pelagibacter sp. | reverse complement strand
GCTATACCAATTTTACCAGCTTGATTTCCAACAACAACTAGTGCTGAAAAACCAAATCTACGACCACCTTTTACTACTTTTGTAATACGGTTAATGTGAACTAATTTTTCTAAAATATCGTCTGCTTTTTTATCTTTAAAATTTTCCATAATTAAAATTCCATTCCATTTTCACGTAAGGTTTCAGCAAATACTTTTACTCTGCCGTGATATCTATAGATACCTCTATCAAAATAAATTTTAGTAATTTTTTTCTCTTGAGCTTTTTTTGCAAGTTTTGTTGCAACAATCTTAGACAGTTCAGTTTTATTAACTTTATCTCCAGACTTAATATCCTTTTCAACAGAGGAAGCAGATAATAATGTAACTTTATTAATATCATCAATTATTTGTGCAGAAATGTTTTTTGATGATCTAGAAATACATAGTCTGAATCTATCTTTAGAAGCAACTTTTTTAACTTTATTGCTAACTCTAAATCTTTTTCTAATGCTTGTATTTAGTTTCATTATTTTTTCTTTCCTTCTTTTTTAAGAACATATTGTCCTTTTTCTCTAATCCCTTTACCTTTGTAAGGCTCAATTTTTCTATATGTTTTAATTTTTGAAGCAACTGATCCAACTTGTTGTTTGTCTGATCCAGAAATTTTCAAAGTTGTTTGTTTTTCAACTTCAATTTTTATTCCTTCCGGTATGTCATAATCAATATCATGACTATAACCAAGTTGAAGATTTAATTGTTTTCCTTTTAAGGCAGCTCTATAACCAACTCCAACTAGCTCTAATGTTTTTTCATAGCCAGTACTTGATCCAATTACTGCATTATTAATCAAACTTCTGTTCATTCCCCAAAGTCTTTTAGAATTTTGATCTATTTTTTTTGGTTTAATTGATATTTCTTTTCCATCTTTAATATCAAGATTGAACATTTCTAAATCAATATCGATAGATTTTTTTCCTAATGGGCCTTCAATGTTTAGCATATTGCCAGCCAATACAACTTTAACTTTTTCAGGAATAGAAATACTTATTTTACCAATTTTAGACATTAAAATACCTTACAAATTATCTCGCCACCAACACGTTGTTTTCTAGCATCTATATCTGTCATCACACCTTTAGGAGTAGAGACAATAGCAATACCTAAACCATTGTTAACTTTTGGTAAGCTTTCAGCGCTAGAAAAAATTCTTCTACCCGGTTTAGATACACGCTCAAAAGCACTAATAACAGGGTTTCCTGAGTGATACTTAAGCTCTAAAGATAAAGTTGGTTTTTTATCTTCTGAATCTATTTTAAAATCTTTAATAAAACCTTCATTCTTTAGGATGTCAGCTATTTTAGTTTTAAAGTTTGAAGATGGTAATGCTACTTTTTTATGATTTCTTGCTTGAGCATTTTTTACTCTTGCTATCATATCTCCTATTGGATCACTTAAACTCATAATATTCCTTTCTACCAGCTTGACTTAGTCATTCCTGGAATTAATCCAGCTAAACCTAAGTCCCTTAAAGCTATTCTTGATATTTTTAATTTTCTATAAACTCCGTGTGGTCTACCTGTAATCTTACATCTATTCATTACTCTAGTTTTTGCAGAATTTCGTGGCATTTGAGATAGTTTTTGCTGCGCTTTAAATCTCTCTTCTAATGGTAATTTTTTATCCATAATAATCTTTTTTAGACTTTGTCTTTTTTTATAAAGCTTGTCAGACAGTTTAATTCTTTTATCATTCTTGTTTACAGCGCTAACTTTTGCCATTTTTAATTGTCTCCTTTTTTAATAAATGGAAAATTCATTTTTTCCAATAAAGCAAATGCATGATCTTTATTCAAAGCTTTAATTACTACTACAATATCAAGACCACGTACTTTATCTGCTCTATCAAAGCTTACCTCTGGGAAAATGATATGTTCTTTAATTCCAAATGTATAATTACCAAATTTATCAAATCCTTTAGGGGATAAACCTCTAAAGTCTTTAATTCTAGGTAATGCAATATTTACTAATCGATCAATAAACTCATACATTTTATTTTTTCTAAGAGTTACTTTTAGCCCTGCATTTGATCCTTTTCTTGTTTTGAAATTTGCTACAGATTTTTTAAATTTTGTAATTACAGGTTTTTGACCAGTAATTTTTCCCATATCTTCTTCTGCTGCTTTTAAAATTTTAGCATCAGCGCCGTCTAATCCAAGGCCCATATTTAGAACAATTTTTTCAATTCTAGGTACCATAAAAATATTTTTTAAACCCAGGCTGTCTTTTAAAGCTGGTTGAATTTCTTTACTGTAAGTTTCTTTTAATCTTGGTGTCATTATTTTTTAGCCTCTGCTTTTTTTGAAACTTTTTCGTCAATTAATTTAAGGTTTGATAAATGAATAAAGCTCTCTTTAGATACAATTCCACCTTTTTTCTCTTTTGTGGTTTTTACATGTTTTTTCACCATATTTATCTCTTTAACTTTTGCTCTATTATTTGGTCTATCAATTTCAATTACTTCGCCTTCTTTTTTTTTGTCTTTACCTGTTAAAACTCTTACTTTTAAACCTTTTTTAATCATTTTATAAAACCTCCGGTGCTAATGAAATTATTTTCATTTGCCCTCTACTTCTTAATTCTCTAGTTACAGGACCAAAAATCCTAGTTCCTACCGGTTCTCCTTTGTCATCAACTAAAACTGCAGCATTGTTGTCAAATTTAACTTTTGAACCATCATTTCGGTGAATCCCTTTTTTAACTCTTACTACAACCGCTTTGTGTA
>JAYOZQ010000114.1:0-2816 GCA_038154225.1 Candidatus Pelagibacter sp. | reverse complement strand
GTTAATGATGTTCTTGAAGATTTTAAATCAAAAGTTGGTCAACACATTGAAATTTTAGAATTAGAGCAATTTGGAAAATCATTATTTATTGATGGTGAAATACAAGTAGCTTCAACTGATGAGCATTTATATAGCTCTACTTTTGTGGGTGCCGGCTTAAATTTAAATAAAAATAATGAAAGAGCAGCTATAATTGGTGGTGGAGACGGAGGTGTTGCAAGAGAATGTATCTCTAAAGATTTTAATTTTGTAGATTGGTTTGAACTTGATCCAGAGGTTGTAGATGTGTGCAATAAACATCTTGGGGATATTGGAAAAAAAGCTACTGAAAAAAATTCTGTAAAGTGTGTTTGGGGCGATGCTTTTGAAAGTATCAAGTCAGTAGAAGACGATACCTATGATCATATTTTTGTAGATCTTAATGATGATCAATTTTGTATAGATCTTGCTGCAAAAAACATGGATGCGATGATTAGAATTTTAAAACCTAAAGGGGTAATCACTGCTCAGGTTGGAAGCCAAGATAAAAAACCTAAACAAGTTGATAGTTGGTTAAATGTATTTAACCATCACTTTGGTAACACTAAATTATCAAGAGTTTATATCCCTAGTTTTGATTGTTCTTGGAATTTTTCATCGTCAATAAATCATTAATTTTTCTTTTTTAATTATTAAATTTGTGAAATAATTGCTCCAATTTAAAGGAGAAAATAATGAATATATTCAAAAAAACTATTTTAACAGTTCTTGCTTCTTTATTAGTCATCGGAAATGTTTACGCTGACACAATAAAAATTGGAACTGAAGGCGCTTATCCTCCATGGAACTCTAAAGATGCTTCTGGCAATCTTATTGGTTTTGAGGTGGAATTAGCTCAAGAACTTTGTGCAATCATGAAAGCTGAGTGTACTATCGTTGAGCAAGACTGGGATGGAATGATTCCAGCTTTGTTAATGAGAAAGTTTGATGCGATTATGGCTGGAATGTCAATTACAGCTGAAAGACAAAAAACAATTACATTTTCACAAGGTTATGCAGACGAAGTAGCATCACTTGCGGTAATGAAAGGTTCAAGCTTAGAAGGAATGGATACACCAGAAGGTGTTAACTTAACTTTGGGTGGATCTTCTGTTAAAAAAGCACTTAAAACTATAACAGGTGCACTTGCTGGTAAAACTGTTTGTACTCAAACAGGAACTATTCACCAAAACTTTTTAGAGTCTGGTGATGTTGGAAGTGTAAATGTTAGAACTTACAAAACTCAAGATGAAGTAAACTTAGATCTTACATCTGGAAGATGTGATGTTGCTTTAGCTGCAGCAGTTGCATTTACAGATTATGCTGACAAATCAGGTAAGCCAGTTGTATTAGTTGGACCAACTTTTTCAGGTGGTGCATTTGGTAATGGTGTTGGTGTTGGAATAAGACAAGGTGGAGATGATGCGATCGGTAAAAGAGACGCTAAACTTCTAAAAGACTTCAACAAAGCAATTGATAAAGCTAGAAAACAAGGAATTATTAGCAAACTTGCTATTAAGCACTTTGGTTTCGACGCTTCTATGTAATTAATTTCAGATGTGGCGACTATAATATATAGTCGCCAGTCTATATGGAACTTCTCGCATTCGGTAAAACAGGTTGGGGGGATGAGTTATTTTACGCAACCCTAATGACCATAGCTGTATCGGTTACAGCAATGTTGATAGGTTTTGTCTTCGCCTTAATTTTTACTCCACTTAAACTATCAAAATATAAATCTTTAAATTTAATTGGAAATTTTTACACAACTGTTATTCGTGGTGTTCCTGAACTTTTAGTAATTTATCTTTTCTTTTTTGGTGGAAGTGGCGCAATCATGTATGTGGCATCTATCTTTGGTTATTTTGAATATATTGAAATAAATGCTTTTATTACAGGCTCGATGGCAATTGGGATTATCTCAGGCGCTTATTCAACTGAAGTGTTTCGAGGTGCAATTCAATCAATAGATAAAGGTCAGTTTGAAGCTGCTAAAGTTTTGGGAGTAAGTAAATTTGTACAGTTTTATAAAATAATTTTACCTCAAATGTTAAGACTTGCTATTCCAAACTTAAGTAATGTTTGGCAAATTACTTTAAAAGACACGTCTCTTATTTCAGTTACAGGTTTAGTTGAGATTATGAGACAATCTTATATTGCAGCAGGTTCTACTAGAGATCCATTATTATTCTACTCATTTGCTGCTGTTTTATATTTATTGTTAACTTACTTAAGCATGAAACTAATCAACAGATTAGAAGCTAGATATAGCAGGGGTTATTAATGGATTTTGAATTAATGTTTACTAGCTTCCCCAAATTATTAGGTGCAACGATTGTTACTTTAAAACTTTTATCTGTTTCTTTATTCTTTGGATTATTTCTTGGATTGTTGTTTGCAATTTTAAGATTAAATAAAAATATATTTATTAATAAATTTGCTTATGGATACTCTTATGTCTTCAGAGGAACGCCTTTATTAGTTCAGATTTTCATCATTTACTTTGGATTAGGACAAATTGAATATTTAAGATCAACATTTTTATGGGTTATTTTAAAAGAACCTTACTGGTGTGCAATTATAGCTTTTACATTAAATACAGGTGCTTATACATCTGAGATACTAAGATCTGCATTTCAGACAATCAAACCAGGCATTATCGAAGCAGGTAAAAGCTTAGGAATATCAAACAAAATAATATTCTATAAAATTCAAATTCCAATAGCGATTAGACAATCATTACCTGCATATGGAAATGAAATAATACTAATGATGAAAGGAACGTCATTAGCTAGTAC
>JAYOZQ010000113.1:0-2816 GCA_038154225.1 Candidatus Pelagibacter sp. | reverse complement strand
CTGGCTTCACTCTACAAGCAAAAAATTCTGGATTTCCTTTTCCTTTACCCATTCTAACTTCAATAGGTTTTTTAGATACTGGGATGTTTGGAAAAACTCTAGTCCACACCCTTCCTTGTCTCTTCATGTGTCTTGTTAAAGCTACTCTAGCAGCTTCAATTTGTTTTCCAGTAATTCTTTCTGGTTGCAAAGCTTTTAAAGCAAAAGCACCATAGTTTATACTGCTAGCTCTTGTTGCAGTTCCATGGATTCTTCCTTTGTGAGCTTTTCTCCATCTAGTTCTAACTGGTTGAAGCATTATTCTTTACCTTCTTTTGGGGTTACTTTGTTAGTTTCTTGACTAAATTCTCTTGCAAAAACTTCACCTTTATAAATCCAAACTTTAATTCCAATGATTCCATAGGTTGTTAATGCTTCTGCTTCTGCATAATCTATGTCTGCTCTTAAAGTGTGTGACGGTATACTACCTTCTCTTAACCACTCAGTTCTTGCTATTTCATTTCCACCAAGTCTTCCGCTAATAGAAACTTTAATTCCTCTTGCTCCCAATCTGATGCATGACTGCATAGATCTTTTCATAGCTCTTCTGTACGAAATTCTTTTAACTAATTGTTGAGCAATATTTTCAGCTACTAAATATGCGTTAGTTTCAGGTTTTTTTACTTCTTTAATATTTAAAGCAACTTCATTAGTTGTAAATTTAGATAAGTTGTTTTTGATTTTATCAATATCACTTCCTTTTTTTCCAATAACAAATCCAGGTCTCGAAGTGTAAATTGTAACATAGCATTTATTAGATGTTCTCTCTATCATGACTTTTGATACACCAGAATTAACTACATTTTTTTTGATGTATTCTCTAATTTTAAAGTCTTCAATTAAATAATTTCCAAAATCTTTCTTTTTAGCATACCAAACAGAGTCCCACCCTCTATTGATACCTAATCTAAAACCTACAGGATTAACCTTTTGTCCCATGACTCTCCATTTGTTTAACTTCTGATAAAATTATAGTTACAGTTGACCAAGGTTTTAAAATTGGTGCTGCTCTACCTTTTGCTCTTGGTCTAAATCTTTTCATTACAATTTTTTTTCCACAATAAGCTTCCTTAACAATTAAATTATCAATATCGTATTGAAAATTATTCTCAGCATTCGCTACTGCAGAACCAATTGTTTTTCTTATGTCTTTACTAATTCTTTTTGCAGAAAATTGTAAATCTCTCATAGCAACATCTACTTTTTTTCCAACAATACTTTTTAAAATAGGATTAAGTTTTCTAACACTAGTTCTTATACTATTGTTTACAGATTTAACTGTATCAACTTTTTTTCTATTTTTTTTCTTTGTCTTATTCATAATTATTTTTTAGCCGCCGTTGCTGGTTTTGCTTTCTTGTCAGCAGGTGTATGACCATAAAAAGTTCTAGTTGGCGCAAATTCACCTAGCTTATGTCCAACCATATCTTCCGATATAGTAATTGGAATAAATTTTTTCCCATTATAAATTTGAAAACTAACACCTACAAAATCAGGTAATATAGTTGATTTTCTTGACCATGTTTTAATAGGAATTTTTTTTGGATCATCTTTGTACTTATCAACTTTTTTCATTAAGCTTTCTTCAACAAAAGGTCCTTTCCATACTGATCTAGCCATTACTTAGTATCCTTCCTTTTATTTCTTCTCTTAACAATATATTTATCTGTTCTCTTGTTATCTCTTGTTTTTAATCCTTTTGCAGATTGACCAGTAGGTGACACTGGATGTCTTCCTCCAGCTGACTTACCTTCACCACCACCATGTGGGTGATCAACAGGGTTTTTAACAACACCTCTTGTGTGTGGTTTTCTTCCAAGCCATCTTGATCTACCTGCTTTACCAATTTTAATATTTTTTTGATCTGGATTAGTTAAAATCCCTATTGTTGCTAAAGCTCTAGAATCTATTTTTCTTACTTCGCCTGAAGCAAGTTTAATTAAACTGTAGTTACCATCTAATCCACTAATAGTTACAGAAGAACCTGCTGATCTAGCAATTTTTCCTCCTGCGCCTGGTTGAATTTCAACATTGTGAATATTAATACCAACTGGGATATCCTGTAGAGGCATACAATTGCCAACTTTAATTTCTTTTTTAGACCCATTTTCAATTTTGTCACCAGCTTTGATTTTTTGTGGTGCTAAGTAATAAGCATGAGTACCATCTTCAAATTTAACTAGCATTATGTAACATGATCTATTTGGATCATACTCAATTCTTTCTACAGTAGCTTCCATATCAAATTTTTTACGGTAAAAATCTACATGTCTGTACATTTTTTTATGACCACCAGATCTATTTATATTTGTAATGTGTCCATTATTGTTTCTTCCCTTCATTGCATTCTTTGGAGAAACAAGTGATTTGAAAGGTTTACCTTTCCACAGGCCAGTTCTATCGACTAAGATAGTGCCTCTGGTAGATTTGGTATACGGTTTAAAAGTTTTTAATGCCATTTATTAAATTCCTGTAGTTAGATCAATGCTTTGACCTTTTTTTAGAGTTATTATTGCCTTTTTAAATCCAGAAACTCTAACTTTTTTTCCTCTGGTAATTTTAACTCTATTTTGTTTGTTAATTATATTAATCTTAGTCACATTTACTTTGAAAATTTTTTCAATATTTTTCTTTAAGTTAGTTTTGTTTGCTCCAGCTGGAACTTTAAAAACAATTTTATTTTGCTCAGATAGATTTGTTGATTTCTCAGTAACCATTGGAGAAACAATTTTATCGTATAAATGTATTTTATCCATTTTATGAATATCTCTTTTCTA
>JAYOZQ010000112.1:0-2838 GCA_038154225.1 Candidatus Pelagibacter sp. | reverse complement strand
GATCAAAACGAAGCAATGACTTTTGCTGATAATATAATTGTTATGAGTGAAGGTGAGGTTGTTCAAGCAGGAACCCCAAAAGAACTTTTTGAAAGACCTAACACTACTTTTGTTGGTTATTTTATAGGTTCTCCAGCTATGAATTTATTCGAAACAGAGGTTAATTCAAATAATGAAGTTAAAATAAATGATACTGTAATAAAAATAAGCACTGATCTATCTACAATAAAACAAAAAAAATTAAAATTAGGTATTAGGTCTGAATTTATAGAAATTGCTAAAGATCAAAAAGAAAACTTAATAACTGCCACTGTGGAAAAAGTTGAAGATTTAGGAAATTACAAATTACTAACAGCAAAAATAGGAGAACTTGTAATTAAATCAAAAATTAAAAGAGAGATTGAAGTTAGTTCTGAAAAAGTTGAACTTCATATTCCCCATGATAAATGCTGCATTTATGAAAATGAAAGATTAATTTAAATTAATCTTTGTATGAACCAGTAAAAACCTATTAAAGCAATGATCATTGATAGAGGTTTGGTGACACGATTTCGATACCATTTCTTTTTTTGAAAAATTAAAGCAATAAAAAGGTAAGACAATATGATTACCCCAATTTGTCCAAGTTCAACTCCCAAATTAAATGAAATAAGGCTTATAATAAATGCACCTTCTGAAACTCCAATATCATTTAAAATACCAGCAAAACCTAGGCCATGTAGCAGTCCAAAGAAAAAGATTATATAAGGTCTTAATTTCATCAACTTTTCTGTAAAAAGGTTCTCAATAGCTACAAAACAAATTGATAATGCTATTAAAGGCTCAACGATTTGAGGTGAAATGTTAATTATATCAAAAACGCCAAGAAATAAAGTTATCGTATGTGATAAAGTAAAAATTGAAACTTGCAAAATTAATGGTCTTAGTTTCGACGATAATAAAAAAAGAGCTAATACAAATAAGATATGATCCAATCCTTTTGGTATTATATGTTTAAAACCTAAATCAATATAAGTTTTAATATTTTCTGAAACTTTTAAATTTGTTTTAGTTAAAAGACTAAACGAGTCTGATTGCTTGCCACTTTCTATTAACTTAGAATAAAGATCTTCATTCTCAACTGAATTAACCCTTAGTATTATTGGTCCATAGTTTTCACCCCAATAGAATATATGCTCTTCATTTTTCAAATTTTTAATATCAAAATTGATAATGGTGTCTCTAATAATATCTAAATTCCCAACTTCAGGTATGTTTATATTTTTTAAAGATAAATTATAATCATGATTTGATGATAGTAAGTGAATATTATTCACTAGTTCTTTTATTTTAAAATTATGCTCTTTAAGTAATTCGTCTGAATTCATATTTCTTAATTTTTTATATTCATTGGATTTTTCCGAAAATTCTGTATTCGAATGATCAAAATCGATTTCAGCAATTATTGATTCAAGATTTAACCTAATAGATAAATTGGCATTTAATACATTATCTTTTTCATAAACATTTAAATTTGCAATTGCTGGACGTAGTTCATGAGAATAAGATGGACTAATGAAAAATAAAAAAATTACTAATATTTTTAAAAACATTAGACCATTTAATCAGATTTATCGGTTTTTGTTAATTTTTTTCCTAATTAATTTTTTCAGCATTAATTTACAAGCACATGAACTTTGGTTAGAAGCTAAAAATTTTAATTTTAATAATCAAGATACTTTAGAGGTAGATATTAAAATTGGTCAAGGTTTTAAGGGAACTCCTTTTGGATATTATGAACCTCTTAAAAAAAAATTATACCTTGAAAATAAAAACAAAAAAATAATTTTAAATCAACGGAATGGAAATTTTCCAGCTATTCAAATATTAGTTTTAGATAAAGGATTTCATATATTGAACTATGAAACAAATTCAGAGAAATTAAAATATGAGTCGGTTGAAAAATTTATTGAATTTTTAAATGAACAAAATTTAATAAGCTTTAAAAGCTCAATTGAAAAAAACAAAATTCCAACTGAAAGTTATAAAAGGTTTGCAAAAATACTCTTATCAGATGGAAGTAATGATTTTTTTATTCAAGAACCAAAATTGGATTTTGAATTTATTGCTTTAAATTCGCCTTATGATCAAAATAATTTTTATTTTGAATTTCAGCTTTATAAAAAAACAAAGCCATTTGGAAATTGGGATGTAACTGTTTTTAGCAAGGATGATGAAAATGTTTTCAAAGAAATTGTCAAAACGAACCCAAATGGGATAGGAAAATTAAGACTTTTTGATAATAGAATTTATCTTTTAAGTGCAGTAGATCTTAGAAAGGCCGATTATATGGATAAAATAAAGCATAAATCGGATTGGTTAAGTTATTGGGCAAGCTTAATTTTTAAAAGATAAATAAAACTTTTCTCTTTCAGGTTGTAAAAATTTATACCTTGAGATGAAAAAGTATCGCATTTTTTACATCTATTTCTTTAGACTAACGACAATGTTTGTGATTAACTTAAAAAAGTTAATTAACTTAATAATCAAGGAGAGAAATAATGGTTAAAGAAAAAAAATCATTGAAGAACATAGCTTCTTCAAGACGTAAGTTCTTTAAGACTGCTGCAACAGCAGGAGCTGCAGCTGCAGCTACTGTAGCAATGCCAAATATTGCAACAGCAGGTTCTCATGCTACTGTTTTAAAGATGCAAGCTGCTTGGCCTTCAGGCGCTAACATCTTTTTCGAAATGGCAGGAGACTACTGTAAAATGGTAGAAGAAATGTCAGGTGGATCATTAAAGATTGATCTTCAGCCTGTTGGAGCAATCGTAAAAACTTCAGAAATTGGACAAGCAG
>JAYOZQ010000111.1:0-2878 GCA_038154225.1 Candidatus Pelagibacter sp. | reverse complement strand
CATCATCATCCAAGAAGTAATCCTGCAATGACTGGATTTAATTTAGGTTGTGTGGATGAAGTTGATGTAGCAAGTTTAAAAGATATAACTTTGATAGATGGTCAAAACCATCCAATGGATCAAAAAAAATAATAAGTTCAATGAAAGTTACCGAAGAGTGTTTTAGTAAAGTTAAAAAAGATTGTTTTAAATTTATTAAATCACAAGAAACCTCTACCGAAAAGTTTGGTAATAAAGATGGGATGCTGAAGTCTTTTTTAATTCCGATGTGTTTTTGGATTGCAAAAAAAGCAAATAATAAAAAACCTTACTTTGTTGGTTTAGCAGGTGGCCAGGGAACAGGTAAAACAACTATCAGTTCAATTATAAAAATAATATTAGAAAAGTATTTCAAATTAAAAGTATTTAAAATTTCAATAGATGATTTTTATAAAACTCGAAAAGAAAGATTAAATTTATCAAAGAAAATTCACCCAATGCTAGCTACAAGAGGGGTGCCAGGAACTCATGATGTGCAAATGATGTTAAATTTTTTTAAAAAAGCAAAAAGTAAGAACTTTAAAAAAATTGATTTACCAAACTTTAATAAAGCAGTTGATGATAGGTTTCCTAAAAAGCATTGGTATAAAATAAAAGAAAAGCCAGATGTAATCATATTTGAGGGATGGTGTGTAGGAGCAAAAGCGGAAAAGAATAAAACTCTTAAAAAATCAATAAATTCGCTTGAAAAAGCAAATGATCAAAAGCTTATTTGGAGAAAGCACGTTAACCAACAATTAAAAACAAAATATAAGCAATTATATTCCCAACTTAATTGTATGATTTATTTAAAAGCTAAAAACTTTAGTTTGCTTCAAAAATGGAGATTAAAACAAGAGTATAAACTATGGTTAAAAAGCAAAAAGTCTTCAAGTCACAAAATCATGAGTAAAGGGGATGTGATCAATTTTATGCAAACTTATCAAAGAATTACAGAAAATATGTTCAAAAAAATGCCTAAATATGCGTCTATTGTTTTGAATTTAAACAGTAACCATCAAATTAAATCTGCGGTATATAAGACAAAATGAAAAAATTATTAATATTAGTTAGTCTAACAGCGTTTAGTTTTAGTAATGCAATTGCTGTAACTTTATATGATGCTTTAAACCAAACTTATCAAAACAATATTCAGCTTAATGCTGAAAGAGAAAATATAAAAGCCTCAGAAGAAGATATTAATATTTCAAAAGCTGATTACAAACCTACAATTACCCTAAGTGGATCTAAAAGTTTAGAGAATACAAATAAATTGACTAATCAAAGTGGAGGAGATGCAACAATCAATGATGCAGATCCATTTACAACATCTATTAAATTAGAACAAACACTCTTAGATTATGGAAGAGATTTAACTCTTGAAAAAAATATTACTGCATTAGATTTAGCAAAAGCAAGATTGATTAAAAAAGAACAAGATGTTCTTCATAGTGCAATTGATGCTTACACAAACCTAATCTTAGCTAGAGAAAAACAAGATATAAATAGAAAGAATTTAAATCTCTTAAGAAGACAAGTTGAAAATGATAAAATCCGAAGAGATCGTGGACAAATTACCAATACTGATTTAGCACAATCAGAGTCTTCATTAGCAGGTGCGCAAGCACAATTTACTCAAGCAAAAAGTGATTTGTTAATTGCAAAATTAACTTATGAAAATATTATTGGAAAAATAGCTGATCCTAATCAATTAAAGAAAAATTCAAACTCAATTGTTAATATTCCAAATTCTTTAAGTGATGCAATTAATTTATCAAAACAAAATAATCCAGACATTAAAATTGCAAAATTTGATTTAGACCAATCTGAAAAAGATGTAGCTATTTCACAGTCAGATTTAAAACCATCTGCCTCATTATCTTTAGAGAGATCTTATTCAGATGATTTAAGTTCTACAATTGATCAAAGAGAAAAAGATATATTAAAAGCAACTGTGAGTTGGCCTTTCTTTACAGGTGGAAAAACACAATCAAAAATTAACAAACAATCTAATTTAACTACTCGAAAAAGATTATTATTAGATCATGCAGTTAGAACTAATGAAACAAATGTTGCAAGTGCATGGTCAAGTTTAGAGTCTTCTAAAAGTTTTTTAAATTCTGTAAAAGTACAAGTAAGAGCAGCCCAAATAGCAAATGAAGGAATTGCTGCAGAGTATGAGAGAGGATCAAGAACAACACTTGATGTGATCCAGTCAAACTCACTATTGCTTTCTGCACAATTATCTCAAGTAAATTCTGAGAGAAATTATCTTATGGCTCAATACAATTTGCTAAAAGCAGTTGGGCTTCTAAACAGCCAGTACCTAAAACTTAAGTAATTATTTGTTTTTTTAGCCCTAAAAATTAATATATTGCTAATGAGAACAAAATGTGTACATTTATTTTATGATTCGAGAGTTAAAAAAATTAAAAAAAGAGGCTAAAAATGACGAAAAGTAACCTAAAAGTAGTTAAATCTACTAAAGATCAAGAAATGGATATTAAAGAAAAGAACAAAGCGCTAGATGCAGCAATAGCTCAAATTACCGATAATTTTGGAAAAGGTTCAGTGATGAAGCTTGGACAAAGAAGAGCAATGGATATTGAGTCTATTTCTACAGGTTCTTTAAGTCTTGATTTAGCATTAGGAATAGGTGGATTACCTAAAGGAAGAATTGTTGAAGTTTATGGACCAGAATCTTCAGGAAAAACAACATTAGCATTACAAGTTGTTGCTGAAGCTCAAAAAGCTGGTGGAATTTGTGCATTTGTAGATGCAGAGCATGCATTAGATCCGGTTTACGCAAAAAAATTAGGAGTAAATACTGAAGAATTATTAATTTCTCAGCCAGATGCAG
>JAYOZQ010000110.1:0-2895 GCA_038154225.1 Candidatus Pelagibacter sp. | reverse complement strand
CAGGGTATTTGGAAACAATAGCTTTTGCAGCCTCTAAAGATGAAGGGTTAAACTCGAAAGTTTCTGGCTGATCTTTTGCTGGTCTTCTTAAACTCATCTATCTACTTCTCCAAAAACTATATCCATTGAACCCAATACAGCAGGTACATCAGCTAACATATGGCCTTTTATTAGATAATCCATTGACTGAAGGTGTGAAAATCCTGGTGCTCTAATTTTACACTTATAGGGTTTGCTTGAACCATCAGAAATTAAATAAACACCAAACTCACCTTTTGGTGCTTCAACAGCTGTATAAATCTCATCTTTAGGAACTCTATAACCCTCTGTGAAAAGTTTGAAATGATGAATCAAGGCTTCCATTGATTGCTTAAGATCTTTTTTTGGTGGTGGACTTATTTTTCCATCTAAAGATTTAATTGGGCCTTTTTCCATTTTTGAGAGACATTGTTTTATTATAGAAACACTCTCTTTCATTTCTTCAATTCTGCACAAATATCGATCATAACAATCTCCATTTTTTCCAACAGGAATTTTAAAATCAAGTTGATCATAGCAATCATATGGTTGTGATTTTCTTAAATCCCAAGCAACACCAGAGCCTCTAACCATAACACCAGAAAAAGAATAATCTAATGCATCTTGTTTTGATACAATTCCTATATCAACATTTCTTTGTTTAAAAATTCTATTGTCAGTTAATAAACTTTCAAGATCGTCAATAATTTTTGGGAATGTTTCACAAAATTTTCCAATATCATCTTCTAAACCATGAGGTAGGTCTTGATGAACACCTCCTGCTCTAAAATAATTTGCATGAAGTCGTGATCCTGAGGCTCTTTCATAAAAAGTCATCAATGTTTCTCTTTCTTCAAACCCCCACAAAGAAGGTGTAAGAGCGCCTACATCAAGTGCTTGTGTAGTAACATTTAAAATATGACTTAAAATTCTACCTATCTCACAAAAAATTACTCTTATATATTGAGCTCTAATTGGTACATCGATATCTAATATTTTTTCAACTGCTAGAGCAAACGCATGCTCTTGGTTCATTGGCGCAACATAATCTAAACGATCAAAATAAGGTACTGCTTGCATATAAGTTTTGTTTTCAATTAATTTTTCTGTACCTCTATGAAGCAAACCTATATGTGGGTCAGCTTTTTCAACAACTTCACCATCAAGCTCTAAAATCAATCTTAATACACCATGAGCAGCTGGGTGTTGAGGTCCAAAATTTAAGTTTAGATTTTTAATTTTTTTTGTCATTATTATCTATTTCTTCTTTGATGTATTTTGTTCCTTCCCAAGGGCTTTCATAATCAAAATTTCTATAATTTTGTTCTAATTTCACTGGTTCACTAATAACTTTTTTTTGATCTTCGCTATATCTAACCTCTGTATGACCAGTAAGAGGAAAATCTTTTCTTAAAGGATGGCCCTCAAATCCATAATCAGTCAAAATTCTTCTTAGATCTGGATGGTCTTGAAATGATACCCCATACATATCAAAAACCTCTCTTTCCATCCAATTAGCGGCTGGAAATATACTTGTTAATGATGGAATTACCTCATTTTCATTTATTAAATAAGTTAAAATAATTCTTTGATTAAATTCATGACTTAAAAATAGATAAACCATTTTAAATCTCTGAGCATTCTCTGGATAATCAACAACAGTTACATCAATTAGTTGTCTAAATTTAGTTTCTTGATTTGTTTTTAAGAAAAGAGTTACATCAATTATATCCTCTTTATCAATTTCAATGTATAGCTGATTGTGTTTTATTTCAGTGCTATTGATTTTAGTTGTCAATTCTGAATTTATTTTTTTTTCTAAATCTTCTAAATTGTTCATATCTACCTAATAAAGGAACCTTTGTTTCTTATTTTTTTTTGCAATTGTAATATTCCATACAATAAAGCTTCTGCTGAAGGTGGGCATCCAGGAACATAAACGTCAACTGGTACAATTCGATCACATCCTCTAACTACTGAATATGAGTAATGATAGTAACCTCCTCCATTCGCACAACTACCCATAGATATTACGTATCTTGGTTCGGGCATTTGATCATAAACTTTTCTCAAAGCAGGAGCCATTTTATTTGTAAGAGTTCCAGCAACAATCATTACATCAGATTGCCTTGGTGATCCTCTTGGTGCTGCACCAAATCTTTCTAAATCATATCTTGGCATCGCAGTTTGCATCATTTCAACCGCACAACACGCAAGTCCGAAAGTCATCCAGTGTAAAGATCCTGATCTAGACCAGTTGATTAAATTGTCTAATGAAGTTGTAATAAATCCATTCTCACTAAAATCTTTAGCAAGTTGTTTAAATTCTTCTGGTACTTGGTCTATCTTATTATTCATTGTGGTAATTTTTTATTCCCAATCTAGTGCACCTTTTTTCCACTCATAAATAAAACCAATAGTAAGTATGAATAAAAAAATCATCATTGAAGAAAAACCTAATATGCCAATATTGCCAAGAGAGATTGCCCAAGGGAATAAAAATGCAATTTCTAAATCAAAAATAATAAATAAAATTGCTACTAAATAAAACCGAACATCAAATTCCATTCTAGAATCTTCAAATGGTTCAAATCCACATTCATAAGCAGATAATTTTTCAGGATCTGGTTTTTTTGGTGAAAGTATAAAGTTTACTACAACAAATGCACAACTAAGGCCTAATGCTATAATCAAAAATAGTATAATTGGTAAGTAATCTTTTAAAAATTCAGATAACATGGAAATCTATATACCAGTTTTTCCCTTTTGTTGAAGAGCTGATACGTCACATTTTAATTGATATTAACAGAAAAATTGGGAGGAAAGTGGCGGGAGTGAAGGGACTCGAACCCTCGACCTATCGCGTGACAGGCGATC
>JAYOZQ010000109.1:0-2912 GCA_038154225.1 Candidatus Pelagibacter sp. | reverse complement strand
ACAGAGCTAAAAGAAATATTGTCGTTAAAAAAAAATTACATGTTCATTACTGGATACATGGTCTTCCACTAAGAATGAGATTCCCAAAATCAAAATTATATGAAAGTATTTTTACTCCAATAATAATTGGATTATTAGTTGGTTTTATAGCTGCTATTATGGGTATTGGTGGTGCTTTTATTTTAGTACCTGCGATGATTTATATTATTAAAATGCCTACAAAACTAGTTCCTGGAACTTCATTGTTTGTAACTATTTTTGTAAGCGTTATTGTAACTTTTTTACATTCATTTAATTATGGTTCAATTGATCTATTGTTAGTAGCGATGTTAGTTGTAGGCTCTATCATTGGTGTTCAAATAGGACAAAAATTAGGTGAAAAAATTAACAGCTCAGGATTGAGAGCATTGTTAGCTATCTTATTATTAGTTGTTGGTATAGCAATTGCTTATGAAACATTTTTTGCTGAACAATCTTTAGCTGAAATATCAACTGTTTCTAATTCAGATTTAAACTTTTTCTCAAAATTTATTCAACAATTTTCAGAAGAAATGCCATTCTTCTATGGATTGTTTTCAATTTTGTTTGCTATTTTTTTAGGAGTTTCTGCAGCATTTATTAGAAGATTTTTTTCTAACTTTAAGAAAAAAATGTTAATAAAATCTTAACCTAGAAAATTGATATAAAATTCAATTGATAAAATACTAACAATTCCAACCGTAGCCATTCCAATAAAGCCAACTACAAAAGGTTTGTAGCCCATATTTTTCAAATCTCTTAAATTGGTAGATAGCCCAATTGCTGCCATTGCCATTGTAAGAAATACTTTGGATGACGCTTTAATAAAGTGAACTATATTTACCCATGTCTCATTATATGAGCTTAAAAAAACTTGATCTCCAACATTTCTTAAAATGATCATTCCAACAAATCCTAAAACAAAATAAGGAAAAATTGATACTATTGAGTAGTCTTTTTTTACAGCGTTCTCTCTATTATATAAATACGCAAATAAAGGGATCATAATAACTAAGAAGGTATTTCTTATTAGCTTTGTAACAGTTGCGATATTCATTGTTTCTGGACTATTAAATTGTTGATCATAAATAAGCCCTGCTGCAGCCACTTGAGATGTTTCGTGAATGGATGTTCCTAAAAATAATCCAATAAATAAAGGATCTGAGTCAAAATAATAATTGGCAAAATATGGATAAATAAGCATCGATAAAATTCCAAATAATGTGATGTTTGCAATTGCATATGAAATCTCATTTTTTTTAGCTCCAATTACAGGTGCTGTTGCCATAATAGCAGTTGTTCCACAGACAGTACCTCCGATAGAGATAAGGTAAGCCATTCGCGTAGGTATCTTAAATTTTTTAACTAAAAGTTTAATTACAATTAAAACACTAATGATACATATAATGATAAGAGGTATTGCAATTGCACCAAACTCTAAAAACTCAAAAGGTTTTAATTGAATACCAAGACAAATAATTCCAAGTTTAAGTATATATTTTTGAGTAAAATCTAATCCTTTGATAAAGCTATCTCTCATTTGGAATATGTTTCCAAATAACATTCCAAATAAAATAGCAATCATTGCTGTAGATATAGGACTTTTGTCATAACCTAAAAGCTCGATACCAACAATGTTATTGAAACCTTGAGAAAGAGTATAAAGAACAAACGCTAAAACAATACCAGGTATTACTACCAGGTATTGTTTGTAATTCATTAAGGTTTAAGTTTGATTAAGCACTTCTGTAAAGCTTAGTCATCACAAATTCTTTGTGACCTAAAGCTTCCGCGCAAGTTAATCTTCCGTTTGCAACTCTAAGAGTAGTTTTGATTAACTCATCTCCTGCTTCTGATAAATTCATTTCTCTTGAAAGAATTTTAGAAACATCACAATCAATATGTTCACCCATACCTTTAACAGTTAGTGGGTTTGCAGTAAGTTTTACAACTGGTTCAATTGGGTTCCCAACAATATTACCTTGGCCTGTTGGAAATAAATGAATATTGAAACCTGCTGCTGCTTGAAGTGTAACACACTCTGCTGCTGCTGAAGAAGTATCCATAAAGTATAAACCTTTTCCTTTAGTTGGCTCTTCTGCTGGCTCAAGTACATCTATAAATTTACAATTTCCAATTTTTTGAAAGTTTCCAAATGCTTTCTCTTCAATTGTAGTTAATCCACCAGCAATATTTCCTGCTGTTGGCTGACTTTCTGAAAGGTCATCAGTTGCCTCTTTTAATATAAAGTCATTGTAAGAACTCCATGTTTTCATGAATTTTTCTGAAGCTTCAGGAGTTGCACCTCTTGTTGCACAAACCTGTTCAGCACCAGTTAACTCTGATGTTTCACCAAAACATAAATGAACACCCATTGGCTCCAATTTATCCATTAGATTACCAACAGTCGGATTAGCTGCTAATCCAGATGTTGTATCAGACTCTCCACATTTAACTGAAATCCAAAGGTCGCTCATTGGACATTCTTCTCTTTGTTTTTCTGAAGCCCACATTACAAATTCTTGAGCTTTTTTAGAGGCTTTCATTGTTGTTCCAATGTCACCAGTTCTCTCAATATGAAATCCTTCAACTGGTTTTCCAGTTTTTGCAATACCATCTACAATTTTTTTAGTCCATTTTGGCTCAATACCAATAACGATTACTGCAGCAACATTTGGGTTACAACCAGTTCCAATCATAGTTCTAAAATGAAGTTCTAAATCAGCTCCAAATTGCAGTCTTCCATATGAATGGGGTAGAGCGATTGTTCCTTTAATATTATTTGCTACTGCTTCTGCACAAGCATTTGAAATGTCATCAACTGGAAGAATTATTACATGATTTCTTGTACCAGCTCTGCCATTTTCTCTTTTATAACCTAAAAAACTTTTTGG
>JAYOZQ010000108.1:0-2916 GCA_038154225.1 Candidatus Pelagibacter sp. | reverse complement strand
GCTACTTCTTGAATAAATGCATGGTTTCTTAAACAAGTAGGTGTTGGATGATGATCAATATATTCGCCAACTAATTCTTTAGTTTGCTCATACCATTTCTTCTCATAATTTTCACCATTAGCGTTCTGAGTATATGTTTTTAAGTGTAAGAAATAAGCTCCAACAGGCCCATATCCATCTTTAAATCTACATAACACAATTCTATTTTCCATTTGTGTCATTTTAGCTCCAGCTGCAATCGGTAATGCATAAGCTGAACCGTTACTCCAAGGTGCATACCAAGTTCTACCCATTCCTTCACCAACAGCTCTTGGTTTGAATATGTGAGAAGCTCCACCAGCTGCAACTATTACAGCTTTAGCTCTAAACACATGGAAATCACCAGTTCTCATATTAAATCCAACAGCACCACCTACTCTGTTTTCTTGAGCTTCATCCATTAAAAGATGAGTAATCATAATTCTGTTATAAATTTTATCAGCTGACTTTTTTGCAGCCTCTGCAACGATTGGCTTATAACTCTCACCATGAATCATAATCTGCCATTTACCTTCTCTAAGGTATCTACCAGTTTCTTCATTTTTCATCATTGGTAGACCCCATTCATCAAACATATGAACTGTTGAGTCTACGTGACGAGCCATATCATAACCTAAATCTTCTCTAACCATTCCCATTAAATCATTTCTTGCATATCTAACGTGATCCTCAGGTTGGTTTTCACCCCACTGCATTCCCATGTAACAGTTGATTGCATAAAGACCTTGAGCAACAGCACCACTTCTATCAATGTTTGCTTTTTCAACACAAATAATTTTCATGTCTCTACCCCAGTGTCTAGCTTCAAAAGTAGCACCAGTTCCAGCCATACCACCACCAACAACTAGAACATCGCAATCTTCGTAATGTGTTTTATGCTTAGCCATTAGTAGTAAACTCCTTTTTTAAACGATTCTTTTGGAACAACTGGCAATTCACCATCAATATTAAGTCCTTCCGGCTCAGTGTATAATCTTTGAGAATTAATTTCACCTTGGTTAGGTTTATCTCCGTCAGCAAGTTTTGGAATAAATTTTCCCCATGGTTTTGTTGTAATTGGAGATACAAAGTCTTTTGTAGTTCCATTTCTAAATTTAATTTTCCAAGAAATAGTTCCTTTTTCTTCTTCACGTCTCACTCTAACGCTATGTCCCATAGGAGCAAAATCAGCATAACCTCTTACATCAATAGCATGATTTGGACATGCTTTAACACATGAATAACATTCCCAACAAAAGTTTGGTTCAATATTTTTTGCACGTCTAATGTTTTCATCAATATGCATTATATCTGATGGGCAAATATCTACGCAATGACCACAGCCATCACATCTAGTCATGTATACAAAAGTTGACATATTATTTTCTCTCCTTATTTAAAATTTTCATAATTAATAATGTTTAGGTTGCTCTCTTTTAATACCTAAACCAAATTGTTCAGGCGCATCTGCAGGTGGAGGTAAATTATCTCTAGATCCATCAGCTTCTGCAAGATTTTTTTGTATTGCTGCACCAGGTTTATAAAACATGTGTGCAAATTTAGACCAGTAAACTCCACCAAATAAAACTAAATTTGAAAGAACAAATAAAGCTAAAAATAAAAATGAAAGTCCTGTCTGACCATTAAATTGTGTATATGACCAAGCTAGACCAAATGTTGAGCATGCTAATAATGCCAAAACAAATAAATCTGCTTTAATAATTCTATACCAAGGATGAGCTTCAGCTGAAACATCAACTCTTAAAAAAAACCAAAACCAGTATCCACCTACACAAGTCAATATTGCTCCAACGTGCCATAACATTGACCACATAGGAGATGAAGATTTATCAGCTCCAGTATAACAAAATACTAACATTGCTGATGAAACCCAAAATATAATTGTGCCATACATACCAAGTACATGAGATAATCTTCTTTTACCAAAACCAAGCTCAGAAGTAGTTCCAATATCAACTACTGCAGTCTTAGCAATAATTGATGCTCTTTCTCCAGCACCTATTTCTCTTGTTGCTTGAAGTTTTGCTTTTTTTGCATTGTTAAAAAAATAAGTAATATTCTTATGATGGATCATTTGAATAATTGTACCTAAAGCAATTAATACAATCATAGCAATAATAAAACTTTGCATAGCAAATGGGGATACTGTTTCAGCCAAAATAGAAAATGGATTTGTTTCGAACATGTTAACCTTATGTAAAAATTTTAGTAAAATTAGAGTGTTATCTAATATAGATAATTCTATAGATCAATCTTAACTATTGGTCAATGTGTCTTTAATCACAACTTATGATTTATATTTTACGTTTATAATGCTGATTTTTTGGAATTACTGATCGCACTCCGCCTTGCGGATTATCGACATCACCTTCTCTTCTTGGAATCAAATGAATATGACAATGCATAATTGATTGACCTGCAATTTTACCTGCATTGGTACCAATATTAAAAGCTTTAACACTTTTGTCTTTATTCAAAACTTCTTTTTTAATTATTTTAATCAAATCATTGCACGCAATTATTTCATCATTTGATAATTCGAAATAATCAACGACATGTCTCTTTGGAATAATTAAACAGTGATGGTCTGATACAGGATAAGTATCATAACTTGCATAAGCCAAGTCATTTTCATGAGCTATTCCGCTAGCATTTGAATTACAAAACAAACATGGGTTATTAGGATCTCTCATGATAACTAACTGTACCTTTTGCAGTTACTAATAGCAGATTTGTAATGTCTAGAAAAAATATTATAAAATTTTAAACTTTTTCTTTTCCATTTTATTTGATTGATAGTTTTAACTGAAGCAACACCTTTTCCAGATCCTATTAAAATAATTTCATCAAATTCTTTTAGAGAATTTACATTGATAT
>JAYOZQ010000107.1:0-2944 GCA_038154225.1 Candidatus Pelagibacter sp. | reverse complement strand
ATGCAAATGGATTTCCAAAAGGTAAAGTTGGAACTAAATATAAAGTTCATTTACCGGAGAAATATTCAGACACACCAGGAACACCTGTTGATGCAGTAATAGTGGATATTCCATTCAAAGAGTCTTTCAACGCTAATACTAGAGAAGTTGTAAAAGGCTAAATTTATTATTATGGGGGAGCAAAAATTAAAGCTCCCCCATTTTTTCAATGACTAAAGGTTTTTTAATCGTAATTTGCATTATCATTGCGATTGCTTTAATAATATTCCCACTATTAGTTTCGTATAAAGCACAAAAAAATAAAAAGAATAAAAATTAATGTTTGGTGAATTTTTAAGTATAGTTTTCAAGTCAATTAAACTCGATAAGTCTCTTTACTCAGATAATAAAAACTTTAGTGAAGCCTCAGTTTATTTTGCTGGACTTATAATGATTTTAGATGGGATCGCAGGCGCTGTAGCTGCTAACACAGTCATTAAAACTGCAGTCGCAATGTCTGGGTTAACATCAATTTTAACCTGGTTGGTATGGGCAATATTAATCTATGTAATTGGTGTTAAACTTTTTCCAGATAAAAATACAAAAGTTCCTTTTAAAAAAGTGTTAACTGCTGTTGGCTTTGCTCACGCACCTGGTTTACTTAGATTTTTTGCAGTTACTCCAAATATGATGATACCAATAATTTTTCTTACTCAATTTTGGATTTTTGCAGGATTAATTATCTCTACGAAACAAGTATTAGGTTTGAAATCTAATATGAAATCTTTTGGAATTGTATTTTTATCTTTCCTTATAATTGCGTTTTTATCTATTTCTTTTGTAATGAGTAGAATGAATATGCTACCTGTTAATCAGATTAGCTAAATTGGAAAAATAGTTTTAGAAACTCTACACGACGAACACAGTTTATAACTAGTTAAAATCAAATTTTGCGAAACGCTCTCATCTTCTTTTTTACATTCATCACAAATATTATTTAATTCTCTGATTATTTCTTCATCGTATTTATCGTCTAAACTATCAGTCATTATCTGTAAGTCCTGCACCAGCTGCACCTTCTTTTAAACTATCACTTTCTTCTACAAAAGTATCTTCTGCTAATTTGTACAGACTATTCCATTCTGACTCTGTAAAACTATCTTTATTATCAATAAATTTAATCTCAATTTCGTTTGCAAATTCAGGAATGTCTTGGTCCAAAAAATTTGAACAAATATTTACATTCAAATTAAGTAAAATTTCATTTTGATCCAATTTTACATGTATTTTTTTTCCACTAATTTCTGAAGCTCTACTTAAAAAAGATAAAAAAATAACAGGATATGCAATTTTTTTGAACTTTATGGTTTTAAAATTTTCTACTGATTTAATCTGATCTAAAAAACTAATACCAAGTATAATTGGACAATAGGCATCAGATGAAGTCTCATTTATTTCACTGATTAAATTTAACTCTTCAAATTTTTTTGTGGATTTGTCTTTATAATATTTATTTAAATTTTTAATTCCTTGAAAACCAAACAACTCTAGTTGACGAATAGATTTTCCAATTTCCTCAGAATTTCCCCAAGAATAACCAACTGCTCTACTTGCTCTTTTAACTGCAGTTTCAATTTCACTTAAAGATCTCATTATTAATTATTCGTTTTATAAACCCACTGCTCATCGTAATTTTTCAATTCAGTTGGCAAGGGAGCTCCTTGAAACATGCAAATTCTTAACCATTTATCTGATCTTGGATCAAACTTTAACGCTCCAAAAAAAGATAATTTAAGTCTCAACATATCAATTGGAATAATATCTTTACCAATTGTATTATCTTGAATTTCAGAATATGGAAATTTTTCTACTATAAAAGCTCGTCTGATAACGTGTCTAAATTCTGAATTTGAAGATAAAAATTGAGCAATTGTTAAGTTTTCTTTTTCTAATAAAAGTTTTTCATAAAGTTTTTTTATGTCTCTTGCAATTGCAAGTGGCTGCTCAAGTTCAGAACCGTGTTCTTCAAATCTATCAGCCAATCTAGGTTCTTCTTTGTTTTTAGAAATAAACCAGAAGTTTTGCTGACTTTCTTTTTGATCAAAATTTATATCTAAAATATTAGGATATTTTTTTTCTATTATTTTTTTTAATTCATTTACTGTTCTAGTAGTTGGAATGTTAAAATATTTATCTTCATCTGAGCTCATATTGCTAACTAATGGTTCTATAATATGATTGTATGGCTCCATCATTATAGAGACTACGTATTCTATGCACTCTTCACAAACATTTTGCTCTAACCACAAGTATATTTTGTTAAAAGGATATTCAGCTTTAAAATCAAAGCTATTTTCAATGTAATCTATAAACTTTCTAATATTTTTTAATAATGATTTGATTTTGTTTTGTTGATATTCACTATCTGTATTCCAACTAGTAATGTTGGTTAGTGATTTTTTTACACAATCGATAAAAAGCTTAGCATCTTTTTCTTGAACATCTTTTATCTCTCTAATTTTTTTTAAAGCTGTTTCTCTGCTTAAAATCCAATTATTTAACAATGTTGGGTGATTTACAATAAAAGGAGCCATTCCAAGGCCTGTTGAGTTGCCTATCCCTAAATTTTTACAAATTTGTTTATCTAACTTTACTGCTGTTTTTGGATTTTTATGATGAGCAACATGATTGACTTGATCAAAGGTAAATTGTCTAACCAAATACACCAACATCATTTCTAGTCTAAAAGGACCATTAATTTCCTCTCTATTTTTAATTCTAAATCTATCTGCAAGTCCAAATTTACCAGATCCATAAACAGCTGTTGTTCTATACAAATAACCAACTTTTGATAGCAACTCTAAATCTGGTTGTTTACCCTCACTTAAACTATCAACCACATGATTAAAAACTCTTACAGATTTATTTGCTCTTGATAAAGTGAGCTCTTTAAATGAAAGTCTAC
>JAYOZQ010000106.1:0-2945 GCA_038154225.1 Candidatus Pelagibacter sp. | reverse complement strand
CCAACATAACAACCTTTTTTAAAATCTATTCCATTTAACTCTTCATAATTACACTCAATACCAAATAATTTATTTTGAAGTTTATTAAGATCTTTTGGAACAATCCCAAGTTTATGACTAAATGAATAGTACTCTCTTAGATTTGCATCATGTAAGTCTAGTTTTTTTAAAGATAAATAAAGTTTTTCTAAATTAATAATTAGTCTTGCGCCCAATTGTTTATTTCTTGGATCAAGAAAAATAGGATCTTCTCTATATTTTAAAGTAAACCCAGAAACGTCTTGTGCCTCATCAAAGGTTAGAAATTTTTCATGACTGAATGCAGCTACCACAAATTCATTGCTAAGGTTTAGAATTTCTACTTTAGATCTTAACTTATAAATACTTAATTGCTTGTATAGTTCATCTGCTTGAGATTTTTCACAATCAATCAAATAACCAGATTTATGTTTAATTATTATAAACTCATATAAAAATTTTCCTTGAGGAGATAATAAAGAAGCAAAACAAGTGTTAGTTTCACTTACTTTGTTAATATCGTTACTAATCAAATTTTGTAGAAACTCTTTTGTATCTTCACCGTTTAAGTAAAGGATGGCTCTGTCATCTAAAATATATACATTTTTTATATTCATAATTGATTAGTTGTGACTTTTAATATAATTACTTTTTTCTTAAATGTTAGATCTTATAATTAAAAATGGACAATGTTACATCGATGGTGAATTAAAAGATGTTGATGTTGCTGTTAAAGATGGCAAAATTCATAAAATTGGTGAGATTTCTGAAGAAGCTAAAGAAATTATAAACGCTGAAGGTAAAACAGTTTTACCAGGATGTATCGATACACAAACACACTTTAGAGAGCCAGGATCAACAGATACTGAAGATTTGCACTCAGGGAGTAGAGCTGCAATTGCTGGAGGAATTACTAGTGTATTTGAAATGCCAAATACTAATCCACCAACATCTAATATGAAGGAATTTCAAAGAAAATTAGATCTCGCAAAAAATAGAATGTATTGCAATTATGCTTTTTATTTTGGAGCAACAGCTGACAATGCAAATGATTTAGCAAGCTTAAAAGATTTAGAAGGGTGTTGTGGTATTAAACTTTTTGCAGGATCATCGACTGGAAATTTACTGGTTGCTGAAGAAGACGACATAGATAAGGTTTTTCAAAATGCCTCAAAAGTAGTTGCTGTTCACTCTGAAGATGAGGCAATTTTAAACGTTAATAAGAAGTTAATTAAAGAAGGTGACGTTCACACCCATCCAGTTTGGAGAAGTGCTGAGTGTGCAATATCATCAACAAGACGAATTGTTCGAATAGCGAATAGACATAAGAAAAAAGCTCATATTCTTCATATTACCACAAAAGAAGAAATTGATTTTTTATCTCAACATAAAGGAAATATTACTTTTGAAATAACTCCTCAACATTTAACAATTTATGCACCAGACTGTTATGACAAACTTGGAACGTATGCACAGATGAACCCTCCTCTAAGAGATAAATCTCATTATGACCGATTATGGTATGGGGTTAGAAATAATTTTAACGATACAATAGGCTCTGATCACGCCCCACATTTAAAAGAAAATAAAGAAAAAACTTATCCTAACTCACCATCAGGTATGCCTGGTGTTCAAACACTAATGCCGGTAATGCTCAATCATGTAAACGATGGAAAGCTTACCCTCCACCAATTAATGAACCTTGTGTGTGAAAATCCAGTTAAAATTTTTGGAATTCAAAACAAAGGTTTTATCAAAGAAGGTTTTGATGCTGACTTTACAATTGTTGATATGAATAAAACAATTGAAATTAAAAATGAAAATATTGAAAGTAAATGTGGCTGGACTCCATTTAATGGAGATAAATTTAAGGGAACACCAACTCATACAATTATTGCTGGAAACATTAAGATGCAAGAGGGTAAAATTTTAGGTGATCCAGATGGAACACCTTTAAAATTTAGCTAACCTTTCCTGTAAAACTATTTACAAGAATTACCCCTAAAACAATTAAAAATAATCCTAACACAGCTTGCCAAGCTAAGGTTTGTTTGAAGAAAATATAGCCCATTATAGCAATGGTAAAAATTCCAAGACCACTCCATGTTGCATAAACGATTGCAATCGGAAGTTTATTTACTACAAAAGTTAATAGATAAAATGCACAAAGATAAAAAAACGAAAGAGCAGCTGTTGGAACTAGTTTTGTAAAGTTTTGAGAAACTGGCAACAACATTGTTCCTGCAACTTCACAAAATACTGCACCTGCAAGAAATAAATATGTTTTAATCATTATTTAGAATTTTATTTTTAATTAAATCTTCCTTAATCTCATCTAAAATTGCTGGATCATCAATGGTTGGTGGTATTTTATACTCTACATTATCTGCAATTTTTCTAATCGTTCCTCTTAAAATTTTTCCTGATCTTGTTTTTGGCAATCTTTTAATAACAATTACAACTTTAAATGCTGCAACAGGTCCAATTTTATCTCTGACCATCTGCACACATTCTTTAGAGATTGTTTCATTGTCTTTATCTACACCAGATTTTAAAACAACAAGTCCAATTGGAAGTTGTCCTTTTAATTTGTCTGCAATACCAAGTACTGCGCACTCTGCAACTGATTGATGTTCAGACAATACTTCTTCAATTGCACCTGTTGATAATCTATGACCTGCAACATTAATAATGTCATCTGTTCTAGACATAATCCAAATGTAACCATCATCATCAATATGACCTGCATCATAAGTTTGGTAATAACCTTCATAATTAGTCATATAATTTTCTTTGTATCTCTGATCTGCATTCCATAATGTTGGAAAAGTTCCAGGAGGCAGCGGAAGTTTAACAACAATGTCTCCCATCTCGTTTGGTTTTGCTAAAGATTGATCAGGTTTAATAATTTTAACATCATAACCAGG
>JAYOZQ010000105.1:0-2995 GCA_038154225.1 Candidatus Pelagibacter sp. | reverse complement strand
CCATAAAAGTTCTTTTAGGATGATTAGAAGATAAGGATGGGTCATCCTTAGAATTTAGATAGGGATTAATACTTTTTTTAGACATAAAAACTTTATCAATTTTTTTCTCTAATTCAAAATTCATAACTTCAATTGATTTTGGTAAAATGAAATTTGGAATAGTAGAACAACTAAATTGATCTAAATCGTCTTTACATTTTTTAATTAATTTTTGGATCTTGCTAGAAGATAAATTGTGGATAGGATAATTTTCTAAATCAACAATAGTTTTTAATCTATCATTCATTAAAATTTATTTTAATTTTCCTTCTTCTCTCATCTTTGCTCTTATTTTAGTTGCAGATATTTCTTGAATTTCTTTTGACAGTTCAATTTCTTCAATTTTGTATCCAACACCTCTTCCATAACAAATATTTGTTATATTTGGCACCAACATTACTTTAAACTGACCTTCAAACTCAGGGTTTAATCTGTCCTCTATATTTTTCTTAACTGTTTCAAAGTCAAAAGGATTATCATCCACCCCTTGTACATCTCTAATTTGAATACAAACTTGACCTGTTTTTTTAATAATTTCTTTAAATAAAGTATAATGACCATCGTGAAATGGTTGCCATCTTCCTAACATTTGTGCGGTTGGTTTTTTGTTATCCCATTCGTAAGCCATTATTTTATCTCCTTTATTATTTTTGGTGCCCAATTTTTAGCATCTTGTGTAGTTACATGGTAGTCAAACTTATCGGGCTTAACAAACATCTTATTAGTATCATCAAATCTACCCTCTTTGATGGTATCAACCCAAATAATAAAATCAGCAGGAAATAATGCTCTTGCTTCAGGTGTTGGGCAAACAAAATCTGCTACAACAAAATTTCCTTCCTCTTTTAATTTTTTTGCAAAATCTGCCATTCTTCTTGCTTGTCTTTTTCTTCCTTCTTCAGAAAAATCCCAATCATTTGCTTCTTTTCTAACTTCATCTGCATTTAATCTTTTTGCATTAAGCATTGGAGCTAATTCCTCAGCTAATGTTGTTTTGCCTGATCCTGGCAGGCCCATTATTAAAATAATTTTCATTTTTTATAATAAACTATTTGCTACCCATTTATGAAACTGATGAGTGGGCTGATCCATAACTGGTGAAAAATTTCCTCCATTATAAACTGGTGATCCTCTCCCTGCCTGCATCCCTTCAATTGCACTTATATCTTCCAACATAACATCTTTCCAAAATCTTGCATTTTCTTTTCTTAATTCTTTAAGCTCTTCTCCATTAGCGCTTTTATCTCCAACATAATACATTTGCATATGTTCTTTAGTTTTATTTACCGCAAGTGGCTCTAACCAAAAAACATAAAAGTGATCTAGATGCAAACCAATCATAACATTAGGAAATAATGCGATATATTCAGAATTTTTGAGTGAACTTTTTTCCCAATTTTTAAATGTATCAAATTTTTTATTTCCCTTTACAGGTTGCTCGTACTTTTCACTTCCTTGTCCTGCAAATCGATTTGGTAATCCTTGAATATGATAATGATCATTAATATTTGATACTTTATTTAATTCTGGATGAATAGTTGGTAGATGATAACTTTCACAATAATTTTCTATAGCAAATTTCCAATTGCTATTTACCTCTAAATCAAAAGCACCATAGTCTTTAGAGTGAACTAGTAATTTTTGATCTTCGTGATTAATAAATTTAGACCATCTATGTTCAAGTGGTTTGATATAATCTTCAAAATCAATTTCGTTCGAATTAATATTTACAAAAATTATATCCATCCATATTTTTGATCTAACTTCTTTTAGATTGCTCTGATTCTTTTCAAATTTATCTGAATTATGAACGTTTAATCCTCCTATATGGGGGGTAGCTATCAGGTTTCCTTTAAAGTCATATGACCATGAATGATAAGGGCATCTTATTACATTTTTTAAAGTACAGGGCTCATCCAAAAGCTTAAAACCTCTGTGACTACAAACATTATGAAATACTCTAATATTAAGATCCTTGTCTCTGACAATTAGCAAAGGAATCCCGAGTAGATTGTATGGCATTGCATCACCAGCCTTTGGTATTGAACTTCCCACCCCAATAACTGTCCATTTATCACAAAAAATCTTATTTCTTTCATACTCTAAATATTGTTCGCTTGTGTAGCACTCATTTGGAAGTCCGTTTGCACTCTCAATAGCTCTATCTACATTCATCAATTTCTTGATATCCAAGATCTCTGTGAGAGGTTTATTTTTCTGATTTTGATCCACAAAAAAAAATATCATGGACATAATTTTTGGCAACAAATTTCCATTTTAAAACATGTTGAATTTCTTTGACAGCTTTTTCAAATAAGATAATGATCTGGAAAAATGAATTTTTCATTGGAAATTGGTCCTAACACTGACCTCGAAACACTGCCTTCTGTAAAGGATGTGTACGTTACTATGCTTCCTGGTGGAGACTACAAAGAGACTTCAAATCAATCAATTGAACTTGTAAAAAAAGGTTTCAATCCTGTACCTCATTTTCCTGCAAGATCAATTCAAAATGATCCTGAGCTTAAAGATTATGTTTCAAGATGTAAAGATGGTGGAGTAAAACAAGCTTTAATAATTGGTGGTGGTAGAGAACCATTAGGAAAATTTGATAGTTCGTTTCAACTTTTAGAAACAGGATATTTTGAAAATATGAAAATAGGAATTGCCGGACACCCTGAGGGAAGTCCCGACATATCCGATACAGATTTAGACAAAGCTATGATAGATAAAAAGCCTTATGCTGATTATATAGTAACTCAATGGTTATTAGATCCTCAGCCTATCATAGATTTTATTTCTAAACAAAGCGTACCAGTGCATGTTGGAATTACTGGGCCTCTAAAAATATCAAGCTTAATTAAGTTTGCAAATATTGTTGGAGCAAAAAATTCCTTAAATTTTCTTAAATCTAATTTTAGTAAGGCGTTAGATTTATTGAAACCTAAAGACCCTA
>JAYOZQ010000104.1:0-3053 GCA_038154225.1 Candidatus Pelagibacter sp. | reverse complement strand
ACACATACTGAAAATGGTAAAAAACTTATTAGTAATTTTATTTTTTTAATTTGTAAAATTAGACGTAATTGGTCTTCAAAGGATCAAAAAATTCAACTTATCAAAGAAGTTAAAGATCAAGTTGGATCAGAAAAAGTTATTTGTGCTTTATCAGGAGGTGTTGATAGTAGTGTAGTTGCTCAATTACTTAATAAAGCGATTGGAAAAAAACTATACTGTATTTTTGTTAATACAGGTCTTTTGAGAAAAAATGAAGAAGTGCAAGTAGTAAAAACTTTTAAGAAAAGATTAAAAATAAATTTAATTTATGTAAATGCAGAGAAAGAATTTTTAAAAAAACTACATAACGTCTCTGATCCTGAAAAAAAAAGAAAAATTATTGGTAATCTTTTTATAAAAATATTTGAACGATATGCAAAAAAAATTAAAAATGTTAAATTTTTAGCTCAAGGAACTCTTTATCCAGATTTAATTGAAAGCAAATCAGTAACAGGAAGTCAAACATCAAAAATAAAGTCGCATCACAATGTTGGGGGACTTCCAAAAAAGATGAAACTTAAACTTGTTGAACCTTTAAAGTTTCTTTTTAAAGATGAAGTTAGAAAGTTAGGTTTAGAATTAAATTTAAGTAATGATATTATTTCAAGACATCCTTTTCCAGGACCTGGCTTAGCAATTAGAATGCCAGGTTTGATTACTAATGATAAGATAAAAATTCTTAAAGAAGCTGATTATTATTTCATTCAAGCTTTAAAAGACCACGGTCTTTATCATAAAATTTGGCAAGCTTATGCAGCATTACTTCCAGTTAAAACAGTAGGTGTTATGGGAGATAATCGAACTTATGAGTATTTATGTTTATTGAGAGCTATTACCTCTGAGGATGGAATGACAGCTGATTTTTATGAGTTTAAAAAGTCTTTTATGGAAACGATTTCCAATCAAATAGTGAATAGTATTAGAGGTATAAATAGAGTTGTTTATGATATTACTTCAAAACCACCTAGCACTATTGAATTAGAGTAGTTTTAAACTATAAATTAATCATATGAAATATTTACACACGATGATCAGGGTTAAAGATATTGACGAGTCTTTAAAATTTTTTTGTGATGGATTAGGTTTAAAAGAAACTAGACGAATGGAAAATGAAAAGGGTAGGTTCACTCTTGTATTTCTTGCTGCTCCAAATGATGAAAAAGCAGAAATTGAATTAACATATAATTGGGATGGAGATGAACTTGGTGAAGGTTCGAGAAATTTTGGTCATCTTGCTTACAGAGTTGATAATATTTATGAAACTTGTCAAAGATTAATGGATATGGGTTATACCATTAATAGACCACCAAGAGATGGTCATATGGCATTTGTTAGATCTCCAGACAAAATTTCAATTGAGATCCTTCAAGAAGGAAATCTAGAACCTAAAGAACCTTGGGCTTCGATGGAAAATACCGGCTCTTGGTAAGTCGATGAAAAAGAAAATTTTAGATATAATTAAAAAAAAAAATAAATCAAAGATTGTTAGTTTAACTGCTTATTCAAAAAACGTTGCTTCAATCTTAGATAACTTTTGCGATATAATTCTTGTAGGAGATTCACTTGGTTCAGTTTTATACAATTATAAATCTACTAGAGAAGTAAGCTTAAAGACAATGATTGACCATTCTAAGAGTGTAAGAATGGGAATTAAAAAAAGTTTAATGGTTGTTGATATGCCTCATAACACTTACAGAAACTCAAAAGAGGCTCTTAAAAATGCAAAAAAAATAATTTCAAATACAAAATGTGATGCAGTTAAATTAGAAGGTGGAAAAAAAATTTATAAAATTGTTAAGTTTTTAACTAAAAATAATATTGCTGTAATGGGTCATTTGGGATTACTTCCTCAAACAGATAAAACTTTTAAATTCAAAGGTAAAAAGATTTCAGAAAGAAATAAAATTTTAAAAGATGCTGAATTATTGCAATCTGCAGGAGCTTTTTCAATTGTATTAGAGTGTGTTGAGACATCTTTAGCTAAGTTAGTTACTAAAAAAATTAGTATTCCAACTATTGGAATAGGTGCATCAAATAATTGTGATGGACAAATTTTAGTATTTGATGATTTAATAGGACTTAATCCAATTAATGTTAGATTTGTCAAAAAATATTCAAATATTAGAAAAGAAATGACGAAGGCTGTAGCAAACTACGCAAAAGAAGTAAGAAAGAATAAGTTTCCTTTAAAAAAACACTCTTATTAATTAAAAGTATTTTTTAAATTCTTCGTTAATATTAAGAATCTCTAAATCAACTAACCCACCAATTATTAATTGAAGACCAACTATTAAAATGAATATTAGCCCCATGTAAGCTATCCAAATATGCTTTTGAATATAATTTGCCATATATGTTGCTAAAGCACCGGTTAAAACAACAGATAATACTAAGCCAAAAATCATAAAACCAAAATATTCTTTGGCTGCTGCAACAACTCCAATTACGTTATCAAAGCTGATCATGATGTCAGCAAATAAAACTTTTCCAATACTACTAATATAAGAAGGTTCTTTAGTTTTTTTAGTTTGAGATTTAACTTTGTTAATATCCACTAAATCTTTTCTTAGATCATTTACAATCCAAATTAGTAATAATCCTCCTAATATTTTAATGAAATAAAATTTAAATAAATAAGTGGCAAAAATTGCAAAAAATATTTTAAAAACAAAAGCACCTGCAACACCCCACAAAATAATTTGTTTTCTATTTTTTGGAACAAAATTTGCTGCAATAGAACCAACTATCACAGCATTATCTGCTGTTAAGATAATAGTAATAAAGATAATTTTGGTTAATATTATGAGTTCTTCAATCAAGATTATTAATATTTAGATTTTTTGGTACCTGCTATTATTTCTTTTAACTCATTATACTCTTCACATTTACAATTTTCTAATATTTTTAATCTTTCTTTAGCTAAATCAATTCTGTCTGTAGCAACATAGAGTTCACCTAGATATTCATTAATTACAACATGGTTTGGATTTATTTCTAAACCTAAAAGATAATAT
>JAYOZQ010000103.1:0-3114 GCA_038154225.1 Candidatus Pelagibacter sp. | reverse complement strand
CACAATCTATACACTCATCCGGTTTAATTACAAGCATATTTTTACCTTCATAAAAACAATCCACTGGACAAACATCAACACAGTCAGTCAATTTACATTTAATACATTTATCGTTAACTATATAAGTCATTATAATTTTTCTTTTTTAATTCTATCTTTAATATCGCCCATCGTTGAGCTGTCAATGTAAAGTAACCCCGCCAAACGTCTCATCAAATTTGTTTCATAAATATCAGCTTCATTATTTGAGTAAATAATAGACCATAAGGACTCAATAATTTTAATTTTATCATTTTCAGGTAGGTTTTTTACTTCTTTTGTAAAATCTAAAATTTGATTTGAATTTTCTTCAATAGATTTAGCATCTATAATTATTTGAGTTATAGTTTCTTTTTTAGCACCCAACTCTAAGAGAGTTTTTTTAATAATTTCTTCTTCCTTTTCAGTATAATTTTCATCAATTTTAGCAGCATAAATTAAAAGTGCACATGTTTTAACTAAAAAGTTTTCTCCAGTATCTGTTGAATCTTTTTTAAAAAACATCAAATTTAACCAAGGTTTAAATTTTTTAAAATTTTAAATGGATTTTCATTTGAAACTTTTTTTATTGGATCCTTTTTAAATTTTTTAATGGGATTATATTTAAAATAAGTTTCATCATCTTTATCAAATATTTTATAATTCATTTTTTGTAAAAGCTTTTTAAAATTATCTTTACTACAGCCTAATAAATTTAGCATTTCAGGAATAATTTTAATTTCTTTATTTTCTTTTGAGTTTGGCGAATTTATAATAAGCATAAATAATCTCTCCAGGATATCAATTCTTACAAATAAAGAATCAAATTTTTCAAAGCCACACAAAAGCATAAAATTTTTATTTTTATGTTCTTTATCATCCAAAAAATTCAAACCAAATGTAGGGGGCTGAACGTTATAATATTTTTGATGAAAATTTTTCCACAATAACGTTCTTAACGATACGGCTTCAGGTTTGATTAATTGATATAAAAACACATGATATCTTCCAAACTTTACACCTAAGTCTCTTAAAATTTTTCTCTCATTTTGACCAAGAGATTTTAGATATTCAGACACCTGTTCTCTTTTTAACACACCATTATTTTCATAAAGTTGATATGCCAAAGCTTTGATTGATGAGTTTTTATCTTTAAGATTTTTTAGATCAACTAAACTTTTCAGAACTAAGTTAATTTTATCTTGTATCCATTTACCAATATATTCACCAAGTTTCTGTTTTTGAATAGGTTCTATAATATCATCAACTATTAGATCAAAATGTGGATTTAAATAATCATTACCTGGAGACAATTTAGCAATAGGAAAATCATTCCAATAAATTTTAAAATCATTATTTAATTCAATTAAACCTGTATCAACAATATTTTGAATTCTTTTTTCTAACTCAGGCCCAATGGTTTGTCTCGCAGCTTTTTTTAATGACTTGATGTCAGTTTCCAAGGCTCCTTTTTTTAAATCTAGTGCTAATTTAAGTCCATTTATTTTGCCAATAAATTGTTCATCTATTAGCACGTCGTTATTTTCAAGTATTTTTGTTTTGAATTCCATGTCTTGTTTGAGGCCTCTTGCTAGAACACTTGCTCTTTTGTCAATAAATGTTTTTGTAAGTTCTTCATGAAGTCTGTCTGAAAGTCTATCTTCTAGATGTTTTGTTTTCTCGATCCAATAGTCTTGATTTTCTGTCCAATTATTTTTATTTGAAACATAAGACCAAGTTCTAACATTTGCAATTCTATTTGATAAAGAATCTACATTTCCCTCTAATTTATCAAGCTTTATTAGCTGTAATCTCATAAATTCATCCGTAATTTGCTGTTTTCCACTACTTAAATATTTAAATACATTGCCAATTACCTCATAGTGATTGCCATATGTCTTTTTTACAAAATCTGGTATCTGGCAACATTCCCATAAAAGACTAAGCAATTTTTTATCAAAATCTAAATTTATAAGACTTTTATCTTTTAAAAAATATTTAAGAGCTTTTTCATCTTCACATTCATGAATTTTACGTAACCACCCCATCTGGGGCTTTTCCTCTAAAGACTTAATTAAACTAAAAGGATTATTAAAATTCAAATTTGAGTTTCTCCAAAATAAAGTTCTAATTTCTTCAAATTTGTGTCCCTCTATTAATTCCACATCTTCAGCTGTAATTTCTTTACAATCACCAGTAATTCCAAAACTTCCATCATTTAAATACCGTCCAGCTCTACCAGCGATTTGTCCTATTTCAGATAAATTTAATTTTCTTAATTTTTTTCCATCGAATTTTTTAAGGTTAGAAAAAAAAACATAATCTAAGTCCATATTAATGCCCATTCCTATAGCATCAGTTGCTACTAAAAAATCTACATCACCCGACTGATAAAGTTCTACCTGAGAGTTTCTGGTCTTTGGACTTAATGAACCCATTACAATTGCTGCTCCACCTTTTTGTCTTCTAATTAATTCAGCTATTGCGTAAACTTCTTCTGCTGAAAAAGCTATAATTGCTGTTTTTCTATTAATTCTTGAAATTTTTTTATGACCTGCGTATGATAATTTAGACAATCTCTCTCTATTTATAAACTCAATATCACCGTCTAATTTTGAAATTATATTTTTAATAGTATTTGAGCCCATCAGCATAGTAAGTTTTTCACCTCTCATGTTTAAAAGTCTATCTGTAAAAATATGACCTCTTTCATGATCTGCACACATCTGAATTTCATCAACACCAACAAAATCTAAATGTTTATCAATTGGCATAGATTCAACTGTGCACAAAAAATACTTAGCATTGGTTGGAATAATTTTTTCTTCACCTGTTATTAAGGCAACTTTATCTACGCTAATTTTTTTTATTACTTTGTCGTAAACTTCTCTGGCTAATAACCTTAGAGGAAAGCCAATCATACCTGACTCAAATGAGAGCATTGTCTCAATAGCAAGGTGGGTTTTGCCTGTATTAGTAGGTCCGAGAACAGCAGTAATTTTGTGTTTAGTCATTTCTACCTTTGGTGTACTTTTTTTTTAACCTACCAGATATTGTTGGTGTTAAAGAACAAAAATAGACTAAAACATGACCGAA
>JAYOZQ010000102.1:0-3126 GCA_038154225.1 Candidatus Pelagibacter sp. | reverse complement strand
CTTTATGAATTAACTAAAAATCAAGATACTTTTATCACGACAGAGGTTGGTCAACACCAAATGTGGGCCGCTCAACACTATAAATTTAACAAACCAAATAGATGGATGACCTCAGGAGGTTTAGGTACTATGGGGTATGGTTTACCAGCTGCAATTGGTGTCCAAGTTGCAAATCCTAAGAAATTAGTTGTTGATGTTGCTGGTGAAGCATCGATTTTGATGACAATGCAAGAAATCTCAACTGCAATTCAGTATAATTTACCAATAAAAATTTTCATATTAAACAATCAATATATGGGAATGGTAAGACAGTGGCAGGAATTACTTCATGAGAAAAATTACTCTGAAAGTTATTCAGAAGCTCTACCTGATTTTGTAAAATTAGCCGAGGCTTATGGATGTGTTGGAATTAGAGCCGAAAATCCAGATGAATTAGATGAAAAAATTGAAGAAATGATCAATATTGATAAGCCAGTTATTTTTGATTGTCATGTGGATCAAGCAGAGAACTGTTTTCCAATGATCCCATCAGGAAAACCTCATAATCAAATGTTATTAGGTCCAAAAGATCAAGAGGAAAATAAAATTACAGGCAAGGGTAAAGCGTTAGTATAAATGCCAAAATCTAAATCAGCATACAGTACTCCAACTAAAGTTAGTAAATTAGAAACTCACATAATTGTTGTTTGGGTAGATAATGAAGCAAGTGTTTTATCTAGAGTGGTTGGTCTTTTCTCTGGAAGAGGCTATAATATCGAGTCTCTTGCAGTTGCAGAAGTTGACCAAAAAAATAATTTATCAAGAATTACTATTGTAACCACAGGAACACCAGAGGTAATTGAGCAGATTGTTTTACAATTGAAAAAACTAGTTCCAGTTCACAAAGTAGGTAACTTTAAAAGAGAAGATAAAAATGTGATTTTTAAAGAAATGGCGTTATTAAAATTAATTGGAAATTCAGCTAAAATTAAAAAAGCTTTAAATGCTTGTAAAAAATTTAATCCAGTTATATTAGATCAAACAAATAAATCTGCTGTAATTCAAATTACAGCGCTAAGAAGAGAAATAGATAAAATGGTAAAAAATTTAAAATCGCACGGTCTTATAAGTGTCTCAAGAACTGGAGCGGTTGCAATGACAAGAGGCGCTGAAATATTTAACTAATTAATTAAGGAGAAAAAAAATGAAAATGTTTTATGAAAAAGATGCAGATGTTGAATTAATTAAAGGCAAAAAAGTTGCTATTTTTGGTTATGGAAGCCAAGGACATGCTCATGCTTTAAACTTAAAAGACAGCGGAGTTAAAGAAATAGTTGTTGCTCTAAGAGAAGGGTCTTCAAGTGTTGCAAAAGCTGAGTCCAAAGGTTTAAAAGTAATGAATTTATCTGATGCTGCAGCATGGGCAGATGTAGTTATGATTTTAACTCCAGATGAATTACAAGCTGAAATTTATAAAAATCACATTGAACAAAGGGTAAGAGAAGGAACAAGTATTGCTTTTGCTCATGGATTAAATGTTCACTACGATTTAATTAAAGCAAGAAAAGATTTAGATGTATTTATGGTTGCTCCAAAAGGCCCTGGTCATTTAGTTAGAAGCGAATATGAAAAAGGTGGTGGAGTTCCATGTTTATTTGCTGTTCATCAAGATGGATCAGGAAAAGCTAGAGATTTAGCATTATCTTATGCATCTGCAGTAGGTGGTGGACGATCTGGAATAATTGAAACTACATTTAAAGATGAAGTTGAAACAGATTTATTTGGAGAACAAACTGTTTTATGTGGTGGATTAGTTGAATTGATTAAAAATGGTTATGAGACTTTAACTGAAGCAGGTTATGAACCAGAAATGGCTTACTTTGAAACTGTTCATGAAGTTAAATTAATTGTTGATTTAATTTATGAAGGTGGAATTGCAAACATGAACTATTCTATTTCTAATACGGCAGAATATGGTGAATATGTTTCAGGTCCAAGAATTGTAAACAAAGAAGAAACTAAGAAAAGAATGAAAGAAGTTTTGGCTGACATTCAATCAGGAAAATTTACTAAGGAGTGGATGGATGAATGTAAAAATGGTCAGAAAAACTTCCTTGCAACTAGAGCAAAATTAGCTGAGCACTCAGTAGAAAAAGTAGGTGCTGAACTTAGGGCTATGATGCCATGGATTGGTAAGAAAAAATTAGTAGATAGCGACAAAAGTTAAATTTTAAGTACAAAATTTTATCTATAAAAATTTTATTATTTCACCTATACTTTTTTAAATAAATTTAAAAAAGAGGAAATAATGAAAATCAAAAATTTTATAAGAGTTCTACTATCTGTAGTTCTAGTATTCGGATTTTCTTCAGCATGGGCCAAAACTATAAAATGGTCAATGCAAGGAGACAGTCTAACACTTGATCCCCACGCACAAAACGAGGGTCCAACAACTCAAGTATCAAGACAAATATACGAAGCGTTAGTTGAAAGAGCTGTGGATATGAAAATTCAACCAGCTTTAGCAACTAAATGGAAAACAACCGATCCTAACACTTGGATTTTTACATTAAGAGAAGATGTTAAGTTTTCAGATGGATCTAAAATGACTTCTGACGATGTTGTGTTTAGTATTCTAAGAGCTAAGCAAAGAACATCTGACTTTAAAGAATATATCAGTACAATTTCAGGAGTTGAGGCTGTTGGTGATTATGCGGTTAAAATTACAACGAGCAAGCCTAATCCAATCCTTTTAAACCAACTTTCAAACATTTTCATAATGTCAAAAGCATGGTCTGAAAAGAATTTTGCTATGTCTCCACAAAACTGGGATGCTGGACAAGAAACCTTTTCAGCAACTAATGCTTTAGGAACAGGCCCTTTTAGAATTACTTTAAGAGAGCCTAATACCAAAACGGTATTTAAAAGAAACAAGCATTGGTGGGGAGAGATGACTGATAAAAAAGTAACCCAAATTGAATTGCTTCCAATTAAAAATGCAGCAACTAGAGTTGCAGCATTATTATCTGGAGAAATTGATTTAGTTACTGATGCGCCAGTTCAAGATTTAGCTCGTATTGGATCTTCATCTGCACACAAAGTTGAAAGTACAGCACAAATGCGTACAATTTTCTTAGGAATGGATCA